>JASFUV010000218.1:0-3485 GCA_050050155.1 Acidimicrobiia bacterium
GTCCTTGAAGCCGTCGGTGACGAAGATCGGCACGTCGGCGGGTCCGATGCCGGCCTCGATCATTGCCTGGAGCAGCGGGCCGCCCTCGTTGAAGGTGACGATGGCGATGCCGTCGACACCGGCCGCCGCGACCTCTTGGGCCTCGGCATCGAACGAGGTGGCGTTCGGGTCGTAGGGGACCTCCGCCGCCACGGTGACACCACTGTCTTCGAGTGCGGCGGCAAGCACCTCGTCGAAGCCTGCTCCGTATTCCTCGTTGCGATAGATGATCGCCACGTTGCTCACACCGGCGTCGAGCATGACCTCGGCAAGGGCGGGGCCCTGCAGCACGTCGGACGGAGCGGTCCGGAAGTAGTACCCACCATCGTCATAGGTGGTGAGGCTGGCGCCCGTGTTGGAGCCCGAGCACATCGGGACGTGGCTCCCCGTGACCTTGTCGATCACGGCGAGGGTCTGCGTCGTACCTGCGGCGCCGATGATGGCATCGACCCCGTCGTTCAGCAGCTGATCGGCCGCTTCCGATGCGATGGTCGGATCGGTGCCGGAGTCGGCCGGGACGAGCTCCACGGAGCCGCCGGCTGCGGTGATCTCCTCGGCGCCCATCTCGATCGGCTTCAGGAGCGCATCGATGATCGCCGACAAGCCGCCCGTCTGCGGCAGCAGGTATCCGATCTTGAGCACTCCGTCCGACGTTGCATCGGGAGCCGCCGTCGTCGTGGTGGCAGCGGCGGTGGTCGTGGTCGCGGCCTCCGTCGTGGTGGTCGCGGCGGCCTCCGTCGTCGTGGTGTCTTCGGCCGAGTCGCCGCAGGCCGCGGCGAGCAGTGCCAACACCACCACGAGGATGGCGACAGGAAGCTTTCGTTTCATCGCTTCCCCTTTCTGGATTGCACGTTGAGCTCCCCGGCGCCCACCGAGGATTGGGCAGGGAGCATAGCGGCACGTTCCGGGGCCCAGCGCAGACAGGGATCGCAACGTGCGAGACGGGGCGCGGCGGGCGCGATGAGACCCGGAGGTGCTTCGGCATCTGCCGCCGCAAGAGGACCAGCTTGCGGTCTCCGGGTCTCGGTGGTCCGAGTGGGAGTCGCCACCTGCCTCGCCGGGCGAGGGAGCGGCCATCCCGATTCATCTCACGGTGGAATGAACGCTCAGCGCTCGGCCACCTCCAGGGTCCTACAAGAACTCTCACTCAATGTGGACCACCTCCTTTCCCTGGTCCCAGGATTGTGCCACATGATCGGGCCGAGCGAGTACGTTTTGTCCATACGACACCTCCGGTAGGGGGTACACGAAAGGGGTTCACCGTGAACCGTGCACGATTCCGCCGGCTCGCCCTCGCCGGCGCCGTCCTCTTGCTCGTCGCGGGATGCGGCGGGTCGGATCCCGCCGAGGAAGCCGCCAACCAGCTGGAGGACGTCCTCGAGAACGTCGGCGACGGCTCGGTCGCGATCGACATCGACGACGACGGCTCCGTCAACATCGACGTCCAGGGCGACGACGGCGACGGCGGCGACGTCTCGATCAGCAGCAACGACAACGACGGCTCGGTCGCGATCCAGGTCGATGGCGAGGACGGCTCGATGGTCATCGGCGGCGGGGACGTCCCGGACGGCTTCCCCATCCCCATCCCCGACGGTGGCCAGGTCCTCTCGTCCTTCTCCGGATCGAGCGACAGCGGCGCCGGGTCCAGCGTGTTGGTGCAGTACCCCCCGGGGAGCTACGACGACCTCGTGTCCACCTTCGCCTCGTGGATCGACGCCAACACCTCCGAGTCGGGGACCTTCAACACCGACACCGCCGACGGGAAGAGCACCCAGTTCTTCGGCGAGGCCGCCGACGGTTCGGCCGTGATCGTGGTGGTCACCGACGACGGGACCGACGTCCTCGCCACCCTGACGGTCGGTTCGTCGTAGTCGCGGCGGGCGTTCCGATGCGCCGGGGGCGGCGTCCCCGGCGCCGGGAAGTGCCTCCTGCAACACCGCGTCGGCCCTAGAGTCGCGTACGGACGAACCCTCGGGGGGACGGCACCATGCGGAGACCGGCCATCGTGCTCGCCGCCGTCGCGGTTGCGTGGAGCAGCCTCGGCGGCCCGGCCGCCGCCGTCGACACCAGACCGGATCGGGTAACCACCGTCGATATCGTCCCGCCGGTGCCGGTGCCCCTGGAACGCACCGCCCCCCTCGCCGCCCCCGACGGCACCTTCGACGGTGATCCCCTCGACCTGGTCGCGTACCCCCGCGACGCGCATCGCTACTCGCTCGGCACCGACCACCTCGGCGTGTTCGTGTGCACCTGGCCCGGCGCCGACGGTGGCGTCGATCTCACCGATGCCACCAACCGGCTCAACTCGGAGGTCACCCCGTACTTCCTCGACCTGTCGGACGGCGCCTACCGCCCGGTCTTCGCGGCACGTGCCGTGCTCCACCTCGACGCCCAGTACGCCAACGACACCGGCGCCTGCGTCGACGCGGTGATCGGCGCCACGTCGGATGCGACGGGCGACAACGCCGCCTTTGCGGTGCTCGACAACCAGTACAACGGCGGCCTCGCCACCTCCGGGTGGGAATGCAGCAACTGCGTCTCCCTCCCCGACGTCACGTTCCCGTCCAACCAACGGTGGGCAGTGGTGGACGGCTGGACGGTGACGCCGCTTTCGAGTCCCAGCCGGCCGGCTCATCTGACCACCGCGGTGCACGAGATCGGGCACACGATCAGCTGGCCCCACTCGTTCTCGGGCATGACGTCCTCGCAGTACGACAACCCGGTCGACGTGATGAGCGCCAACGCCACCGCCGACGAATCGACCCGCTCGGACGAGCCCTACGCCACCGTGGCGTTCAACCGGTACCGGGCAGGGTGGATCGACCCCTCCGACGTCACCGTCTTCGAGGGAGGGGTGCTGGAGACGACCGTGGCGCCGGTCGGGGCATCCGGGACCCAGATGATCGTGCTCCCCACCGCCGATCCGCTCTCCTTCCTCACCCTCGACGCCCGCATTCCCTCCGGCCTCGATCCCATTCCCGCGTCGTTCGAGGGGATCACCGCCCACTACGTCGACCAGGAATGCGGCGGGGGGTACGTGTGCGCCGGGACCTCGTCGGTGACGTACACCTACCCGCCGTCCCCCCACAGCCTCGACCACGTCACCCCGGTGGGTGGCGAGGCGGTGTTCGACTACGACCCCGGAACGCCACTGGTGATGGAGGGCGCCACCCTCACCGTGCTGAGCGGGTCGGCGACCGGCCTCGAGGTACGGCTCGTCGGGTACGACGACTTCGCCACCACCGTCTTCAGAGGGGACATCGTGTGGCTGGCGACCGAGCGCATCACCGTCGGCTGCAGCGCGACGAGCTACTGCCCCGACGACCCGGTGACCAGGGGCCAGATGGCCGCCTTCCTGACCCGCGCCCTGCACCTCACCGACCCCGGCACCGTCGACTTCATCGACGACAACGGATCGATCTTCGAGGACGACATCGCCAAGCTCG
>JASFUV010000219.1:0-3477 GCA_050050155.1 Acidimicrobiia bacterium
TCGACGTCACCGGCGTGATCTCGGAGCCGATCTCGTGGCTGGGGAGCCGCTGGACGGCACTCGTCGCCATCTGCGCCCTCGGGGTGTGGAAGGGCGTCGGGTGGGCGATGCTGATCTTCCTCGCCGCCCTGCAGGCGGTCCCGGTGGAACTCCACGAGGCGGCCGCGGTCGACGGCGCCGGCGGCTGGCAACGCCTCCGCAACGTGACCCTCCCCTCGATCCGCCGCACCCTCACCTTCGTGACGGTGCTGTCGATCATCGGCGGCTTCAACGTGTTCATCTCCGTCTACCTGATGACCGGCGGCGGCCCCGCCGACCAGACCCAGGTGCCGATCACCTACCTGTACCGCCAGGCCTTCAGCTTCCTCGACTTCGGCTACGGCTCGGCCATCTCGTTCATGCTGACCGTCCTCGTCTTCGGCGTCGCCACCGCCCAACTGTGGCTCGGCAACCGCACCGAATCGGAGGGGCCGGCGTGACCCCGAACGATCACTCCACCCACTGGGTCCGGTCGTTCCTCCTGGTGCTGTTCGCCGCGGTGTCGATCATCCCCCTCGTCTACATGGTGCTGGTGTCGCTCAAGGAGAACGCCTACCTCATCTCCAACCCGCTCAAAGTGCTCCAGGGTGGCGTGTCTCTCGAGAACTACACCACGGTGTGGCTCGACAGCGAGTTCCCCCACTACTTCCTCAACTCTCTCGTGGTGGCGGTGGTGACGACCGCCGCCACGGTATGGCTCGCCTCGATGACCGCCTACGGCCTGGCCCGCTTCGACTTCCCCGGCAAGCGCCTCATCGAGGGCCTCATCCTGCTCGAACTGGCGGTGCCGGCGATCGTGCTCCTCATCCCGCAGTTCCTGCTCGCCAAGGACCTCCACCTGCTCGACAAGCGGCTCGGGCTGGTGTTCTTCTACGTCGGGGTCAACTTCGCGTTCATCACGTTCCTCATGATGGGGTTCTTCCGGGGCGTGCCCCGGGCGCTCGACGACGCCATGATGGTGGACGGGGCGAGCTCCTGGCGCCGCTACTGGCAGCTCATGGTCCCCCTCACTTGGCCGGCCCACGCCACCGCCGCGATCTTCGCGTTCCTCGGGTCGTGGGACGAGTACGTGTGGGCGCTCACCATCATCAACGACCCGTCGAAGCGGACGCTCCCGGTCGGGGTGGCGCTCTTCAGCGGGCAACACCAGGTCGACTGGGGGCTCACCTTCGCCGCGTCCGTGGTGGCGCTCGCCCCCGTGATCCTGGTGTTCATCGCCTTCCAGCGTCAGTTCGTCCGAGGTGTCATGACAGGAGCGCTACGCCAATGACCACACCCACCCGCAGCACCGAGATCGACCACGGCGCCGCCGGCACCGGGAGCACCCCCTCCTGGGTGGCCGACGCGGTGTTCTATCAGATCTTCCCGGACCGGTTCGCCGACGGCGACCCGTCCCTCGACCCCGAAGGGGTGGTGCCGTGGACCTCGGAACCGACCCGCAGCAGCTACTTCGGTGGGGACCTCCGAGGCATCGAGACCCACCTCGACCATCTGGAGCGGCTCGGCGCCAACGCCATCTACCTGACACCGATCTTCGAGTCGGATCGATCGCACCGCTACGACACCGCCGACTACTACCGGATCGACCACCGGCTCGGGGACCTCGCCGCCTTCGAGCGGTTCCTCGCCGCGGCCCACTCCCGGGGGATCCGGGTGGTGCTCGACGCCGTGTTCAACCACTGCGGCGAGGGCCATTGGGCGTTCCGCCACGTCCGCGCCCACGGAGCCGACTCCCCCTACGTCGACTGGTTCCGCATCGACGCCTTCCCGGTGGTACGCGACCCGGAACCGAACTACGCCACGTGCTCGGGCTGCAAGTACCTCCCGCAGTTCAACCACGCCAACGAGGAGGTGCGCGAGTACCTGTTCGGTGTCGCCGACTACTGGACCCGTCTCGGCATCGACGGCTGGCGGCTGGACGTACCGTTCCTCGTGCAGTTCGACTTCTGGCAGGAGTTCCGCCGCCGGGTCAAAGCCGTCAACCCGGACCTCTACGTCGTCGCCGAGGTGTGGGAGCCCGCCCCCGAGTGGGTGCGCGGCGACACCGCCGACGGGGTCATGAACTACCCGGTGCGGGACCTCATCGTCGACTTCGCCGCGGGCCGGTCGACGAGCCGGGAGTTCGCCGACGGCATCACCGAGCTGGCGGCGATCCTCCCCGCCACCAGCCATACCGCCATGCTCAACCTGCTCGGAAGCCACGACACCGAGCGCATCCTCACCGCGCTGGGAGAGCGGCGCGACGCCCTCCGCCTTGCGGTGGCGCTGCAGCTCACCTCCCCCGGACCGCCGATGGTCTACTACGGCGACGAGATCGGCACGATCGGGGGAAACGACCCGGGCTGCCGGAGCACGATGCGGTGGGACGAGGACACCTGGGACTGCGACCTGTTCGATTGGCATCGCCGCCTCATCGAGCTCCGGAAGACCCATCCGGGACTCCGGAGTCCTCACGATGAGGTCGTGGCGGTGTCCGGGCGCGTCGTGGTGCGGCATCGGGGCAACGGCGACGACGCCGTCACGGTCGTGGCGAACGGCTCCGACCAGCCGGAGGCGATCGACCGCAGCCTGCTGCGAGGCGCGACGCGCGTCCTGCTGGGCCCCGACGACATGCTCGAACCGAAGGGGTCCTCTGTGATCCTGCCACCGGGGGGAGTCGCCATCCTCGGACGGTGATCCCGACGATCCCATCCCCTGACAGGGCCGGACGGCTATTCGCCCCTGATGTCCCTCCCGAACACGGGAGCGCCGAACAGCGGACCCAGCAGACAGAGGTCGAACACGGCGGCGAGGATCACCACCGCGCCCACCACCCCCAAGACGATCCCGAATGCCCCTCCCAGCCCCCAGATGCCCCCGACGAACAGGAGGGCACCGACGATGCGCCGTGTCATTCGCCCGTGCGCCGACACCATGAACGCGAGGAACGGATTCATCCCGACCTTTCCTGTGCGACGGCGGGTCTGCATCGGCGGGGACAGCCTAGGCGGGGACGGGAGAGGCGCCCTTGTCAAAGACGGTGGGGCGGACTACCCGGCGCGGATGTCGCGGCCCTGGAACGGGTCGCCAAAGAGCGGTGCGAACACGCAGACGTCGAACACGCCGGCGAGGAAAGGCACCGCGCCCACGATGGCCACGATGACCCCGCCCACACCGCCGATACCCCAGAGACCCCACACGATCAGCGCGAGGCCAACGACCACACGAATCACACGGCCGGCAACCGACGCCATGAACTTCGAGAACGGATTCATCTCGGACCTTCTCTCTCCGGTCGACGCCTCAACCCGGCCAGCCTAGGGATGCGCGAGCCCCGAATGCGTGGCGTGCCTGCCGCGCGCGGGAAGTCCGCCGCGGATTCGTCGACCGGCACACCCCCCTCGGCTCGCTTCGCTCGCCGGTCCCCCCTTCTAACAAGGGGGGACAACAGGGACCCGG
>JASFUV010000220.1:0-3449 GCA_050050155.1 Acidimicrobiia bacterium
GGACCTCGGTGTCCCCGCCGACCTGCTGCACCGCGCCGCCGCCGCCAGGGCCGCCACCATGGGCGACAGCGCCGAGGCACTCGTGGCGCGTTGGGCGGGAGAGGCGCCGGCCGTCCCCGCCGCCCCAGCCGCGGAGACGCCGGCTGCGGAGGCGCCTGTTGTGGAGGCGCCCGCGGCGGAGGCCGAGGGGCTTCCCGAGCATCTGGTGCGCCGCACCGCGGCGGCCCGCGCCAAGCGAGAAGGCCGGCCGCTCGAGGAGGTTCTTGCCGAGATGGGTCTCGGCGGCGGCGACGCCACCCCCGCCGCGGCGGCGCCCGAACCGCCATCCGCTCCCGCCGCCACCCCGGCCGAGCCCGTTCCCCCCCCAGCGGTGCCCGCGTCGCCGGCCCCGCCGCCGGAGGACGAACAGGTCGCTTCGCCCTTCGCCGGGTTCCCCCGCTGGCTCGTCGCCTCCTTCGTGCTCCTGCCGCTCATCGCCATCGCCTACGCCCTCGTCGCCCCCAACGGGCCCGACTGCGGGAGCGCGGGCAAGCTCGGCATCGACCCGGTCACCGGCGTCGCACAGAGCTGCGACGGCAGCGCCTTCGGGTCTTCCAGCGTCGACTTCTTCACCGCGGGGATGGACGTGTACACCGGCGCCACCTGCAACGTCTGCCACGGTGACGCCGGAGAGGGCGCGGTCGGTCCCGCCTTCAGCGGCGGGGCGGTGCTCGCCACCTTCCCGGCCGGGAGCTGCGCCGACCACATCGAATGGGTCCGGCTCGGCACCGACGGCTGGCCCGACCCGACCTACGGGGCCAACGCACTACCGGTCGGCGGGAGCGGCGCCAAGATGCCCTCCTTCGCCAACCAGCTGAGCGACGAGGAGCTCCGCAGCGTCGTGCTCTACGAACGCGTCGCGTTCGGCGGCGAGCCGCTCGCCCAGGCCGAGACCGACTGCGGTCTCGTGTCCGACTGACGCCCGCCCGTCTCTGCACCATCCCACCGCCCGGTAGCCTCTCCTCCCGTGCGCACCAACCCTGACATCCTGGTGGTCGGCGGCGGTCCCGCCGGCGCCTCCGCCGCCTACTGGCTGGCCCGGGCCGGCGCCTCGGTGCTCGTGGCCGAGAAGCGTGGCTACCCGCGGGAGAAGACGTGCGGCGACGGCCTCACCCCGCGGGCCATCAAGCAGCTCGCCGACATGGGATTCGACTTCGACGTCCCCGAGCTGCATCGCATCGTCGGCCTGCGCGCCTATGTGGGGCCGCGGCGTCTCGAGATGCCGTGGCCCCGCACCAGCGCCTACCCGGACTGGGGCGCGGTGATGCGCCGCTCCGACCTCGATGTCCAGGTCGCCCGGCTCGCCGAGAAGCAAGGGGCGGTCATCCGCCAGCACACCGAGGCGGTGCCGGTGACGGAAGCAGGCCGCCTCGTCGCCGTCGAACTCCGCTCCAAGAACGGCGCCTCCGCGCCCGACGTGGAGGTGGTGCGCCCCCGCTGGGTCGCCGTGGCCGACGGTTCCCTGTCCCGCTTCGGGCGCCGGCTCGGGGCTCGGCGGCGCCGCGACTACCCCTTCGGGCTCGCCCTGCGCGGCTACTACGCCAGCCCCAACTCGACCGACGGGTACCTCGAGAGCCAGCTCGACGTTCGTGACGGGGAGGGACGCTCCCTCCCCGGCTACGGCTGGGTGTTCCCCCTCGGCGACGGTGAGGTCAATGTCGGAGTCGGCGTCGTCTCCACCTTCCGGGGATGGAAGGACGTCGGGACCTCCCGGCTCCTCGACGCCTACCTCGCGTCGCTCCCCGGCCACTGGGAGATCGGGCCCGGATCCGAGACCCGGGCTCCGGTCGGGGGCAAGCTCCCGATGGCCATGTCGGTCGGCCCCCGCTTCGGGAACAACTGGCTGGCGATCGGGGACGCGGCCGGTGCGGTCAATCCGTTCAACGGCGAAGGCATCGACTACGCATACGAGACGGCGCGGGCCGCCGCCGGATACCTCCTCGAAGCGCTCGCCACCGACGACCCGGGGCCCCTCGTCGCCTACTCGCGTCACATCGACGCCACCTACGCCGATTACCACCGGGTTGCCCGCCTCCTCGTCATGGCCATCGGCAACCCTCCCGTGATGCGGGCTCTCACCAGCGTCGGCATCCGGTCCCGTCCCTTGATGGAGTGGGCACTGAAGGTGATGGCGAACCTGCTCGACCTCGACGAGCGCGGCATGTCCGAGTGGGTGTACCAACTCATCGAGCGCCTCGTCCGGTTCGGACCGGACCCGCTGATCCGCCGCTGAACCCCGGTTGCGCGCCCCGGCAGCCGGGATCGAATCCGCCCTCACTAGGCTCGAATCGGGGCAGGTCCGGCAGGTCCGGAGGACGTCTCCCGCCGTTTTGTTCACGGTGGCGGGTTACCTAGTCTGCGACATCGGAAGGAGTTCCCCCAGATGACGCTTTCTGCCTACCTGCCGGTCGCCCTGCTCTTCCTCGTCGGCGTCGGCTTCGCAGCGATCGCGTTGACGCTGTCGTGGAAGATCGCGCCCCGCAACCCCACCCCGGAGAAGCTCGCCCCCTACGAATGCGGGATCGTTCCGCTCCAGGAGCCGGCGCAGCGTTTCCCGGTGAAGTTCTACCTCGTCGCCATGCTCTTCGTGATCTTCGACGTCGAGCTCGTCTTCCTGTTCGCCTGGGCCGTCCGGTTCGTGGACTACGGCTGGGCGGGGATCGGCGCCATGGCGATCTTCGTCGGGCTGCTCGCCGAGACCCTCTTCTACGTGTGGAAGCGCGGGGCTCTCGATTGGAACGTCGCCCGGCGCGACCGCTACCGCCGCGTCGTCGCTCCCGACGCCGCGCCGTCCACCCAGGAGGCCGCTTGATGGCCGGCGCCGCCGACCCGCCGGGCTTCCTCGTCACCACTCTCGACAAGGGGATCAACTGGGCCCGTACCCGCTCGATGTGGGGCGCCACGTTCGGGCTCGCCTGCTGCGCCATCGAGATGATGGCTACCGGCGCCGCCCACTACGACCTGGCGCGGTTCGGGATGGAGGTGTTCCGGGCCTCGCCCCGACAGGCCGACCTCATGATCGTCGCCGGCCGCGTCTCGCAGAAGATGGCCCCCGTGCTGCGCCAGGTGTACGACCAGATGGCGGAGCCGAAGTGGGTCATCTCGATGGGGGCCTGCGCCTCCACCGGCGGCATGTTCAACAACTACGCGGTGGTCCAAGGCGTCGACCAGGTGGTTCCGGTCGACATCTTCGTGCCCGGCTGCCCCCCGGGCCCGCAGTCCCTCATGCACGGCATCCTGACCCTGCACGAGAAGATCATGGCCGGCGAGATCAAGCGCTAAAGGACACCACGTGACCGACCACGACCACCCCGCAGCCACCCCCGCCTCGGCCCCCGAGGGAGCGGGCGGTGACGACGCGGTCCTCGCCGAACTCACCGTGCTGTTCCCCGAAGCCCGCCTCGAACGGT
>JASFUV010000221.1:0-3447 GCA_050050155.1 Acidimicrobiia bacterium
GTCCGTCGCCCGCGGGATCGAACCAGAGGATCTGGCGCTCCTCGGCGAGCCAGCACCGCAACTCCCGGACACGTCCCTCCACGCGGTCGATCTCTCCCTGCAGTGCCGGCCTCTCCTCCGGGGCGAAGCGGTCCCGCAAGGACGCGAGCCGGTCCTCCAGGTCGGCGACGCGATCGGCGATGCGAAGCCGGTTGGCGAGGTACCGCACCTCCGCCGGAGCCCCCTCGAGCCCGGCCGCCACCTCGGGGAACCGGTGGGCAAAGCCGTCTCGAGCCAGTGGCGACAGGCCGGAGAAGGCGGCGGCGACCTGCGACGGCGCCAAGCCTGTCAGGGCCTCCGGCGACGGCGATGCCCGCCAGTCCCGCAGCGTCGCCTCCCGGTCCTCGGGCCGGCAGGCCACCGTGGCGGCGAACTCCGCCTCCTCGACGACGAGGCGCCAGGCGAGGATCGGGAGGGCCGCCGCCAACGTGGTGTCCTGTGCGCTCCGGATCGCCGCCGCCCGCCATCGGGTGTCGCCCGCCGCCTCTGCCAGGGAGGCGGCGACGCCGGAGACGGCTCGTCCCAGCGCGGCCGATTCGGCGACGAGCCCGTGCTCGCGCAGCGCCGAGGCCCCGCGCCGGCCCGCCACATCGAGGATCTCCGACCGGTGCTGCATCCGGGCGCTGAGCAGTCCCAGGTCCTCCGGGTCGATGCCCCGGAAGGCCCAGCGGTGGCTCACCGCCGGGCGACCTGCACCAACTCGATGCGGCCGTCGGCGAGGAGGTAGCCGCGGCCGGGCGGGAACCCAGCCGTGACTCGCCGCGGCAGCGTCACCTGCCACAGGTCCCCGTCGACGGACGGGTTGGGACGGAGCGCCAGCCCGAGCCGGCTGCGGCGCAGCGCCTGGGTCCAATGCCCGTAGCCGGAGCGGAGGGCGTCGACATTGCCCGCCGCCACCAGATGCACTCCAGGGACGTGTCCCGCCAGCAGCGACGCCAGCGCGTCACCGCTGTCGACGAGCTCGGCGTCGTCGACCAGGACCAGGTGCTCGGCGCCGGACGCGGCGAAGGCGTCGATGGCGCCGTCGAGCGCGGCGGGGTCGATCCTGGCCACTTCGGGGTCGTCGAGCAGCGGCGACCGGCGCGGGGCGACGGCATGGACCTCGACACCGGGGCGGCATCCTGCCACCAGGGCGGCGATCGCCTCGAGCGTGGTGCTCTTGCCGGAGCGCCCCGGACCGGCGACGAGAACATGGTCGCCGTCGTGGAGCTGGAACCCGACCGGGGCAAGGTCGGTGTCGCCGATCCCGATCGGCACCGTCCACTCGCCGTCGGCGATGCGAGCGGCCTCAGAGATCTCGTGCACCTTCACCACCGGCGGGAGCACCCCGACGGTCACCGGTGGACGCGACGGTGGGGGACCTGCGGCGATCTCTGCCACCGCGGCCGCGATGCCTTCGGGGTGAGGCAGCGCGATCTGGATCTCCCGGCCGGTGACCGACGAGAAGCACCGGCCGGGCAGGGTTGCCGGCTCGTCCACCCCGATCCCTACGGCGGCGTAGTCGTAGCGGTCGGCGAGCCGGAACGCCAGCTTGGCGGCGACCGCGGCCGCCACAGGTCCCGGGATGTCGCCCGGCTGGGTGGCGGTGGCGACGAACACCACCCCGACCCCGGGTCCATCGGCGATCAGCCGGGTCAGGATGCTGCGCGCCCCACCGTCTCCGGGCTCATCGAGGGCGGCGACGAGGCCGGCGAAGCCGTCGAGCAGGACGACTTCGACGGGGAGGCGCGCCAGGACCGCCGGGTCGGCGGCGACGAGACGTCGCCGTTCCTGCACCTCGCGGTGGAGGCGGCGCAGGAGGCGGAGCTGTCGTTCCCGCTCCGTGGCGCCGATCACCGCCCCGACATGGGGCAGCCCTCCGAGGGGACCGAGGAGCTGGTCGTCGCAGTCGAGCACGCTGAGGTGGAGGTCGTCGGGCGAGGAGGACCGGGCCAGCCCGGTGGCGATGGTGGCGAGGGCGGTGGTGGTGCCGCTGCCGCGCAACCCGAAGAGCAGGAGGTTCCCGTCGCCGGGACCCCACCGGACCGCGACGAGGCGCTGCCGTTGTGGCTCGTCGGCCAGGCCCAGCACCGTCGCGTCGGGGCCGCTCTCTGCCTCCGGGAGGTCGGCGAGATGGAGCCGGGCGGGGAGCGGATCGGGCCATGGCAATCGGGGAGCGGCCATGCCGCGGAGCCGGGCGGCCGCAGAGATCGCGTCGACCAGGGCGGCGAGGTCATCGGCGCCGTCCTCTTCGGGCCCCTGCCGAGCAGGGAGCGGCTGCTCGTGGGCGAAGACGAACGGGACGGTCCCGGCAGTGGTGACGGCGGAGCACGAGACACGCGCCGCCTGGAAGGCGACCACTTCCCCCGGGCCTTTCCGCACGAACCCGCGTCCCGGCTGGTGACGTCCCAGGCCGGCGGCGTGAGGAACCCCGACGACGTCGACGGAGTCGGCCCGGTCCTGCACCCGCAGCGACAGCCGCAAGTTGGTGTTGGCCCGGATGGCGTCGCCGACGACCCCGCTCGGCCGCTGGGTGGCGAGCAGCAGATGGACCCCGAGACTCCGTCCTCGCTGGGCGATGTCGACGAGGGCGTCGAGGAAGTCGGGGAGCTCTTGGGCGAGGGCGGCGAACTCGTCGATCACGACCAGCAGGCGCGGCAAGGGCGGATCGCCGTCGCCGGGCCGGAAGTCGCCGATGTCCGCCACCTCGGCCCGGCGTAACCGCTCCTCGCGGTACCGGAGTTCCGCCTCGAGGCAGAGCAGGGCCCGGTGGGCGAGGTGACCGTCGAGGTCGGTGACGACGCCGACCGTGTGTGGCAGCGCCGCGCAGGCGTCGAACGCGCTGCCTCCCTTGTAGTCGACGAGCACGAAGGTGAGCCGCCCCGGATCGACGGTCGCCGCCAGGGACGCCACCATTGTCCGCAGCAACTCCGACTTGCCCGAGCCGGTGGTGCCGGCGAGGAGCCCGTGCGGGCCGTCGGCAACGAGGTCGATCTCCAGCGGCCCCTCCTCGGTCATCCCGACCGCGACGGGCGGGACGAGCCGCTCGGCACCATCCCAGCGTTCGGCGATCGTGACGGCATCCACCTCGGTCCACCCCAGCAGGTCGAAGAGTCGCACGCGGTCGGGAAGATGGGCGGCGGGCCGGTCCAGATCCGGATCCTCCAGGGGCGCAAGCGCCCGCGCCACCCGGCGCAGCGTCGCCGCAGATGCGTACCAAGGCTCCACAGGCTGGACCCCGTCGCCCGCCGGGTGGGACAGCCGAGCCGGGCCGCCGTCGGGGAGGTCGACGATCGCGGTGCACATCGACGGCAGATGGCGGCGGCACGAGGCGAGCGCGAGGGCACATACTCGCCGGGTGCCGCCTTGGTGCAAGGCGCGGCGGAGCCGTCCCGCCACCGGCCCGGCGAGCGGATCGCCGTCGAGGAC
>JASFUV010000222.1:0-3439 GCA_050050155.1 Acidimicrobiia bacterium
ATCGTGGTCGAGCTGGTCAAGCTGGCCCGCATCGCCGCCGGCATGTCGCAACCGGAGGCGTAGCCGCACTCCGTCGCCCCGGCGGAACGACGACTCCGCCCCTTCACCCCACCACGTCGGAGAAGCCAGCTCCCTCGGGGCGTTCCAGCTGATCCATCGTGCACTCCTCGGGCTCCTTGTCGGGGCGCCAGCGTTCGAAGCGGGTGGCGTGACGGAAGCGGCCCGCCTCGAGCTGGTCGTAGCTGATCTGGATCACGACGCCCGGTGTCACCGGCACCCAGGAGAGATCCTTCCCGCCGGTCCAGCGGCTCTCCGCCCCCGGGCGGCGGGCCTGTTCGCCGAAGCTGGCGTCGTCTCGCAGCTCCTCGAACTGCGCCAGCATCTCGACCCGGTCTTCGTCGGAGAACCCGGAGCAGTGCCCGATGAAGTGCAGCTCCCCGGCGGCGTCGTAGAGGCCGAGCAGCAGCGACCCGATCTTGTCGCCGTCCTTGTGGACCCGGTAGCCGCCGACGACGCAGTCGACGGAGCGGCGGTGCTTCCACTTGATCCACAGCCGCTTCCCCTCCACGTACGGCTCGTCGAGCCGCTTGCAGATGATGCCGTCGCAGCCGGCCGCCTCGTACTCCCGGAACCAGACCCCGGCCTCGTCGAGGTCGTAGGTGACCGGGGTGAGGTGCCAGGGGAGGCCGAGACCGGCGACCACGCGTTCGAGTCGCTCCCGCCGCTCCTGGTAGGGGGCGCTCCTCAGATCCTCGCCGCGGTGCGCCAGCAGGTCGAACGCCACCAGCTCGGCCGGGATCTGCTCCGACAGCATCCGGACACGCGACTCGGCGGGATGGATCCGAAGCTGGAGGGAATCGAAGTGGGTGACGTCGTCGACGATCACCACCACCTCCCCGTCGACCACCGTCCCGTCCGGAAGGAGGCCCAGCCCCGGGACCAGCTCGGGGAAGTACCGCAACAGGGGCTTGCCGCTCCTGGAGTCGAGCCGCGGCTCGGCGCCGGACCATGCGATCATCCGGAACCCGTCCCACTTCGGCTCGTAGGCCCACCCGGGCGGCTCGGGCGGCGTCTCGCGCACCTTGGCCTTCATCGGGTCGATCGGAGGAGAGAACAGGGTCATGGCCGCAGCCTACGGACCGCGCCCGGCGACAGGGAGGGCGATCCGGTCACGGGGCAGGCTCGGATTCGGAGTCGCCGCGGCGGGGCGCGATCCGCACCCGGGACACGGCACGCGGGCCCACCTCGACCACCTCGACCGTCCAGCCGTCGAAGGCGACAACGTCGCCGGGACGGCGAGGGATGTGCCCGAGACGGTCGAGCACGAGCCCGGCCACCGTGGTGTACTCGCCCTCCGGCAGCTCGACCCCGAGGTCGACCAGGTCGTGCATCGGAAACGAGCCCGGCATGAGGAACGACCCGCCCGACTCCCGCACCACCTCGAGCACGTTGCGGTCGATCTCGTCGTAGATCTCCCCTACCAGCTCCTCGACGAGGTCCTCCACGGTGACGATGCCCTCCGCCCCGCCGTGTTCGTTGACCACCACCGCGAGTTGCTGATGCTGGGCCTGCATGGTGCGCAGCGCCCGCACCACCAACAGCGACTCGGGGAGGATGAGCAGCTCGGCGGCGACCTCCCCCGCGGTGCGCCCCGACCGCCCGGCGAGGTCCCGCAGGTGGACCACCCCGGAGGCGTCGTCGAGCCCGGCGCTCACCACCGGAGCCCGGGAATGGCCGGCGCCCACCAAGGTCGCCAGCGCCTCGGTCACGTCCGCCGTCGCCGCCACCGTCACCACCCGGTTGCGAGGCACCATCACCTCGCCGAGGGTGCGGTCGCCGATCTCGAACGCCCCCGAGATGATGCGGCGCTGCCCGGGGCTGAAACTGGACTGGGAAAGGGCGAGGTCGCGCAGCTCGTCACGGGTGATCTCCTCGCGGTGACGGTGCGGATCGCCGCCGAAGAGCCGCACCACCCCGTCGGTGGCGTGGCCCAGCACCCACACCACCGGGGCGGCGAGGCGGGCGCCCATCGCCAGCGGCCGTGCCGCCACCAGGCCCCAGCGCTCGGCACGCTGCATCGCCAGCCGCTTCGGGGCCAGCTCCCCCACCACCAGCGTCACGAAGGTGAGGACGATGGTCACCAGCACCACCGCCACCGGCTTGGCCGCGCCGCCGAGGAACCCGAGCGGACCCACCAACGGGTCGGCAAGGGTCACGGCCGCGATCGCCGACGCCATGAACCCGGCAAGCGTGATCCCCACCTGGGTGGTGGAGAGGAACCGGTTCGGGTCGCGGGCGAGGCGGGCCAGGGAGCGCCCGGTGCGGCTCTGGCGCTCCAGGCGGTCGAGCTGGGAGTCCCGCAGGGTCACCAGCGCGATCTCGCTGCCGGCGAACACGGCGTTGATCCCGATCAGGACGACGAGGAGCAGGAGTTGCGGGAGCGGCTGCGGCACGGGACCTCCGTTGGGTGGCTCCCCTCATTCAACCAAGGAGCCGGCCGTTGCGTCAGCCGTCCCCCTCGCCGACACGTGGAACGTGGTGAGGGGAACCACTGGGTGAATGTGGAGGGCTACGATCGCGTCGTGATCCGCACCCGGCGCCTCGTATCGACCACAGTGGCACTGGCGCTGCTTCTCGTTGGATGCGACTCCGCCGGCGACACCACTACCTCGTCTCCAGAGTATGGACCGTTCGTCGTGGAGGACGCCTCCCACCTCATCCGCCAAGCACGATGGACCTCCCAGCCAGGACGGGGGCCGACCGAAATGCCGAGGGACCGCGACGCCGCGCTCCTCGACAGCTCGACACCCGCCAACCTGCGGATCGGCGTCTGGGGCAACCTCTGCTACCCACGCGTCGCCATCACCGTCGCGCAGGGGCCACCGGAGGTGGAACTGCTGCTGCAGATCGGAGGCCCGATCGTCGAGGAAGGCATCATGTGCCCCGACCTGCTGGCCACCTCTGAGTTCGAGCTCGTCCTCAACCAGGACATCGACCTGAGCCGGCTCACCCTGACCACCACGCACCCGGCAGGCGGCTAAGCCGAGCGCCGGCCGTCGCGTCAGCCGTCCCCGTCGCCGCTCCCGATCCGCTCCTGCAGCGCCGCCACCAGGCCCTCCGGGTCGGCGACGGTCACGGTGATGGCGGGATGGCGCACGCGGGGGAACACCCCGCCCACCGGCTCGTGGAAACACACGCACACTCCGCGGCGGGTGTTGGAGCCGAAGGTGATGCCGCGATCCACCATCGAGCCACGGATGCCGATCGCCTTGATCGCCTTGTAGTGCTCGGTGATGCGGGTGCCCGCCACGTTGTCGAGCGGGGTGGTGAGCGTCCAGCGGCCGAACCGTGCCGTGAACGTCTCGTCGTCGACGGTGACCCCGGACCGCTCCGGCCGGATCCCGAACGGGCTCAGCAGGAACCGGTAGCGGGGATCGAA
>JASFUV010000223.1:0-3434 GCA_050050155.1 Acidimicrobiia bacterium
TGGCGTCGAGGCGTGACACCAGCTGGCTACGGGCGTCGGCGAGGCGGGAGATGAGGTCGCTGACGCGGGGGAGGATCTGCAGGATCCAGAGGCGCCGGTCTTGATCGATCGAGTACACCTCGCCGATGTGGCGCCGGATGTCCTCCTCGTCGAGGTCGAGGGTGCGTGCGATGGCGGCGATCTCGGGCTCCGGCGGGGGCCATGCCTCAGGGCCGATGCCGCCGACGATGACCATGCCCACCAGCTCGGAGCCGACCCGGATGAAGGTGCGGGCGCAGAGGAAGCCGAGGTGGCTCGGCACGAAGCGCGGCTCCATGTCGATTTGTTCGGCGAGCTGGCGCCACCCGGCGACGCAGGCGTCGATCGACTGCGGATGGGTCTGGATGGCCGCGAAGTACCCGCACGGGTTGGCGACGTCGGTGAGCGGGTTACCTTCGATGTCGGTGATCACGGCCATGACGCCGAAGATGTCGGCCACGAGGTCGGCGATGACCTGGGCGGGCTCGCCGTCGAGGAGTTCGGCGAGGGAGGCGGCGGCGTGGCGGGGGCGGGTATCGCCCGTGCCGGCGGTGGCGGTTCCTGCCTCCCCGTTGACGAGCTCGGCGACCTTCTCGGCCGGGAATCTCCATTGCCTGCCCACCTTCACGGCGGGGAGGCGGCCGTCTTCGGCCATGCGGTAGATGGTCGATTTGTCCACGTTGATGAGTTCCTGCACGTCCTTCGTCGTGAGCAGGGTGGTCATGACAAGGGTCCTGACTGTCGCGTCTGCAGCCTCTCCTGCATCTCATGCATGATATGCCTACTCCTGCCTCTGCACGTAGGGTCGAAAGTCCCTTGTTGTGAACGGCGGCACAATCGCGAGGGCCGGCGGCGGACTCCGCCCCGGACGCTCGCGACGGGCGGAGATCAGCCGGGCCGGTGGGATGAGTGGGCCGCGAGCGCCCCTCCGGCGGCGCCCAGCACCGCAGCCACGATGGCGAGGGCGACGATGGCTCCCCAGCCTGCGTCGCTGGCCGCCACCGACAAGGTGCCGGTCACCAGCGACAGCAGCAAGGCGGCGAGGCTGCCGTGAACGACGGTGGGGGGCCCGCCGAAACGCCCACCCGTGTATCCGGCGACCACCAGCGCGGCCAGCTCGACGAGGATCAGCAGGACCGCGCCGTGATCGACCCCGACCGCGCCGACGATGCCCAATACCAGGAACGTGAGGAGGGCGCCGGCGAGAGCGGCCATGGCGCCGAGGGCGACCGCGCCCCAGGCGATGCCGGGTCGGGTCACCGCAGGATCACGACCCGTTGTGAAGGTGCTCCTCGAGCCCGGCGATCCAGCCGGCGGGGAGACTCCAGTGACGGGAACCGTCGAGCATGATGCTCAGGTACTCGGCAGACGGCTCGTGGTGGCCGTTGGTGCTGCCGGCATGGAGATGGATCGAGACCTGGTGACGTTTCCCGCTGCGGTCCATCGCCTCGACCGTGGTGAGGGTGCGCTGCTCCTCGCCCTCGATCTTGTCGAGACGGTCGACCTCGTCGTCCGGGACGGAGAAGACGGCGCCCCACACCGTGCTCCCGGTCTCGGGGGTGACGGTCGGCAGAGCCCCGCTCCAGGTGCGGTCCTCGATCGGGAAGTGGAGGCCCCACTCCGGCAGATGGGCGATGAACAGGAATTCGGCGCCAGGCGCCGCATCGCGCATCTGGTCTGGGGCGATTCTCGCGGTGTAGGCGAAGTACAGCAGGGTGTGCCTCCTTGCCACGTGTCGTCCGGTGGTGGCCCGGCGAAGAATTGTAGTGCGTTTCGAGGCTCGTGAGCCGAGCGGGAGCCCCGGATCACACGGCTCGCGCCGGGTGACGCGGTGTCACGGGAACCATTCGGGCCGGTGAGCCGTCTTATGGGGGAGTGGCCGGCACCGCCGGTTGGTTGTTCCGGATACCGGGCCCCGGGGCCCGGTGCGATGCTTCGTAGAGGTGGCTGTGATGTCCCAGGTTCTCGACCCTGCGGTCCTCCTCCCGGTTCCCGTGACCGAGGAGCGTCCCTGGATGGTGTTCTCGACGTGCCGGGACGCCGATCCCGACCTCTTCTTCCCGGCGACACCCGACGAGAGCGCCCGCGCCATCGCCCTGTGCGCCGTCTGCCCGGTGCGGCTCGACTGCCTCGAGTACGCCCTCGATGCCCGCGAGCGGTTCGGCATCTGGGGCGGGCTCACCGAGAAGCAGCGCCTCGCGCTCCTGCGCCGCTCCGCCTGATCCCGCAGTTCATCACACCTGTGGTGGCTGCTACCGTCCAACCGCGATGACCGACCCCACCTGGCCCGATCTGCTCACGACCCTCATCGCCGGCACCGACATCGGTCGCGAGCACGCCCGCTGGGCGATGGCGTCGGTGATGGCGGGCGAAGCCACCCCGGCACAGATCGCGGGGCTGGTGGTGGCGCTTCGTTCCAAGGGCGAGACCTCCGACGAGATGACAGGGTTCGTCGAAGCCATGCTCGATGCCGCCGTCACGGTGGACGTCGGCGAGCCCGTCGTCGACATCGTGGGAACCGGAGGAGACCGCAGCGGAACCTTCAACGTCTCGACCACGGCTGCGTTCATCGCAGCGGGGGCCGGCGCCAAGATCGCCAAGCACGGCAACCGGGCGGCATCGTCCCAGACGGGATCGGCCGACCTGCTCGAGGCCCTCGGTCTCGATCTCGAGATGGCGCCGGAGCGCACGGTGGAGATGATCCGCGACATCGGGTTCGGGTTCTTTTTCGCGCCCCGTTACCACCCGGCGATGCGCCATGCCGGACCGGTGCGCCGCGAGCTCGGGGTGCGGACCGTGTTCAACTTCCTCGGCCCGTTGTGTAATCCGGCCCGCTCCGGCCGCTACGCCATGGGCGTGTCGGACCCCCGCATGGCCGAACTCATGGTCGAGGTCCTCGCCAATCTCGGCGCCGAGTACGCCTTCGTGTTCCGCGGCGAGGACGGTCTCGACGAGCTGACCACCACCGGACCGTCGTTCATCTACCGGCTCAAGGACGGCGAGATCACCCACGCCGAGTTCACACCGGAGGACTTCGGGGTGCCCCGGGCGACGATCGACGACCTCCGCGGCGGCGACCCCGCCCGCAACGTCGCCATCACCCGCAGCGTGCTGGCAGGCGAGCCGGGACCTCACCGTGACATCGCCCTCGTGAACGCTGCGCCCGCCATCGTGGTCGCCGGCCTGGCGGAGGGGTTCTCGGGGGCCATGACCCTGGCGGCGCAGGCGGTCGACTCCGGGGATGCCCAGGCCGTGCTCGATCGGGTGGTCGCCTTCTCCCGCGACGCCTGAACCCCCTCCGGCGCCGCGGGGTCCGCGGTGAACGATCGGTGAACAACCGCCTCCAACGGTTCCCAACGGCCCGACGCACCGGTAGGGTCCCCGCCACGATGACCCACCGACCCTCGTCCGGCCGT
>JASFUV010000224.1:0-3412 GCA_050050155.1 Acidimicrobiia bacterium
CTGTTCATCACCCCCGGCTACCGGTTCAAGGTGGTCGACGCGGTGCTCACCAACTTCCACGCCCCCGCGACGACGCTGATCGTGATGGTGGCGGCGATGCTGGGGGAGCGGTGGCGGGACGTCTACCGTCACGCCCTCGACACCGGATACCGGTTCCTCTCGTTTGGAGACGCCATGTTCATCGACGACACGGGGAGGCGATGATGGTTGGGGCGGTGTGGTGGGAGCCGCAGGAGGCCGACGGGGACAGCCGGAGCGGGATCCTGCACACCCCCCACGGCCCGGTGGAAACCCCCGCCTTCATGCCGGTGGGAACCCGAGGCACGGTGCGGGGGATCGACGCCACCGACCTCGCGCAGGTCGGCGCCCGGATGGTCCTCGCCAACACCTATCACCTGATGTTGCGGCCCGGAGCGGGCACGGTCGCCGCGCTCGGCGAACTGCACGGGTTCATGGGATGGGACGGGCCGATCCTCACCGACAGCGGCGGGTACCAGGTCTTCTCCCTCGACCCGCGGGTGACGGAGGAGGGGGTCGTCTTCGCCTCCACCTACGACGGGTCTCGGGTGGAGCTCACCCCCGAGGCCGCGGTGGAGATCCAAGAGACCCTGGGCTCGGACGTGGCGATGACACTCGACGTCCTCATCCCGCTCCCTGCGGAACGATCCGTCGCGGCGGCCGCGATGGAACGCACCTTGCGCTGGGCGCAGCGGGCCCGCGAGGCACGCACGAGAGACGACCGGTCCCTCTGGGGCATCGTGCAAGGTGGCGTCGACCCCGAGTTGCGGCGCCGGTCGGCGGCCGAGACGGCCGCGCTGGGCTTCCCGGGCTTCGGGATCGGCGGCCTCTCGGTGGGGGAGAGCGCACCGGAGCGGAACCGGGCACTGGAGGCGTGCCTGCCCGAGCTCCCCGTCTCCCATCCCCGCTACGTGATGGGCCTCGGCGACACCGAAGGCATGCTCGACGCCGTTGCCCGGGGCGCCGATCTGTTCGATTGCGTCCTCCCCACCCGCCTGGCGCGTCATGGCAAGGTCCTCACCCGCCTCGGGGATTACTCGATCAAGCGGGCGGAATGGGCGAGGGACGATAGGCCGCTCGCGCCGGACTGTCCCTGTCCGGCCTGCACCGGATACACGCGGGGCTACCTCCGGCACCTCCACACCACCGGTGAGCAGCTCGGTGCCCGCCTCCTCACGCTGCACAACCTGACCTACACCTTCCGGCTCCTCGCCGGCATCAGGGCGTCGATCCGGGAAGGGCGATTCGCCGCCCACCGCACCCGGATCCTCGCCGATCGCGCCCTCGGCGGGTGACGCCTGGCGGGGCCGGTTTCCTGCAGTCCGCGGCGCGCACTAACCTGTGGCGGCTCGCCGCCTCGAGCTTTCGGGTTTGTCGCATTGGAGGACTCCGTGTCATACCTCGTCGCCCAGGCCGGCTTCGTGCTGGCCCAAGAAACCACAACGGACAGCACCGGATCACTGATCGGCCTGCTGTTGCCACTGCTCATCCTCGGTGGGCTCTTCTACTTCATCCTCATCCGGCCGCAGCGACGCCGCATGCGCCAGATGGAGGACCTGCGTGATTCCGTCGAGGTGGGGGACGAGATACGCACCATCGGCGGCATCTACGCCATCGTCAAGAGCATCGAAGGAAGCGACATGGTGGTCGACGTCGGCGGTGGAACGTCGATGCGCATCACCCGGCGCGCCGTCGCAGAGCGCATCGGGGGCGACACCGAGTGAGCCGCCGCCCGCTGTGGATCACGCTGCTCCTGACCCTCACCATCGCGTGGGGGTCATTGGCGGGCGTGCTCTCTGCAGGCTGGACACCCAAGCTGGGCCTCGACCTGCAGGGCGGCTTCTCCATGGTCCTCACCGCTCCCGCAGGCACCGACAGCGCGGTGCTGGACAAGGCCGTCGAGATCATGCGGCAGCGGATCGAGGGCCTCGGCAGCGTTCAGGAGCCCGAGATCTCGGTGCAGGGTGACCGCAGCATCCAGGTGCAGCTCCCCGGCGTCAAGGACCGGGAACGGGCCCTCCAGGCGGTCGGCACCACCGGCGAGCTGTCGTTCCGGCCCGTGCTCGACATCCAAGCGGGGATCAGCCCCGCGTTCCTCGACGGCACCCTGCCGCTCCCCGAAGAGCTGCAATCGAGCGACACGACCACCACCACGACCGCGGCCGGAGAGGACACCTCCAGCACCTCCTCGACGACGACCACCACCACCACGACACTGCCGCCCGTCATCCCCGACAACATCGATGCCGAGACCGGCCTCACCATCGTCGACAACCCCGACGAGACGAGTTATCTCGTCGACGATGCCGGCCTCTTCTACAAGGTCGGGCCGGCGTTCCTCACCGGGGCCGACGTCACCGGAGCGAGAGCCGGGTACAGCGGCGTGCAGATCGGGAGCGGCGGCGGGGGATGGACCGTCGATCCCGAGTTCACCGGCGAAGGCAACACGCTGTTCGAAGACGCCACCGCCCAGCTCTCTCAATTCCCCGTCGGTGACCCGCAACGATCCATGGCGATCGTCGTCGACGGCACGGTCATCTCGGCGCCCACCATCGCCTCCGACGTCGGCGCCGGCGAGGGCATCCCCGGCGACACGGTCGTGATCACCATCGGGTCCAGCGACAACGCCGAGGCGGAAGCCGCAGACCTCGCCACCATCCTGCGGTACGGCGCCCTGCCCACCACGTTCGAGCGGGACCGGGTCGAATCGGTGTCCGCAAGCCTCGGGAGCGACTCGCTGCGAGCCGGCCTCCTTGCCGGGCTCGGAGGCCTTGCTCTGGTCGCCGTCGCCCTCGTGCTGTACTACCGGGCGCTCGGGCTGGCGGCCATCGCCGGCCTCACCGTGTTCGGGTCGCTGCTGATCGTGCTCATCATCCTGCTCGGCCGGTTCCAGGGCACCACCCTGACCCTCGCCGGGGTCACCGGCATCATCGTCTCGGTCGGGATCACGGCCGACTCCTACATCGTGTTCTTCGAGCGCATCAAGGAGGAACACCGCAAGGGACGGCGGCTGCGCCAGGCCGTCGACACCGGATTCAAGCGGGCCTTCCACACCATCATCACCGCCGACACGGTGACGTTCGCCGGGTCGATCCTGCTGTGGCTGCTCGCCATCGGGCCCGTGAAGGGCTTCGCCATCACACTCGGCATCGCCACCCTGGTCGACGTCCTGGTGGCGTACTTCTTCACCCGCCCCGCCGTGATGCTGATGGTGCGGAGCCGGTTCGGGGAAGGCGGCGCGCTGAGCGTGCGCGGCGCCATGGGAAGGGAAACCCACGAGGCAGAGGGAGCGGTGACATGAGCGTGCTGCGCGATCTCTACCGGGGCGAGACCGCGTTCGACTTCATCGGGCGCCGCCGCCGCTTCTTCCTCATCTCGGGCATCGTCATCGTGA
>JASFUV010000225.1:0-3409 GCA_050050155.1 Acidimicrobiia bacterium
CGGGATCGATCACCGAGGTGACGTGATCCACGTAGCCCGAGAGGATGTCGACTCTCCGCAGTTCCCCGTTGCCGGTCCCGTGCGGATCGCCTGCGGCGAGACGCTTGATCTCGCCGAGCCCCGTCTCCTCCCCCACCGGAGCCGCCCCGGCGAGGCACATCTTGATCCCGTTGTAGCCCTTCGGGTTGTGCGAGGCGGTGACCATCACGCCCGGCTCGTCGAGCGAACCGGCGGCGAAGTACACCATGTCGGTCGTGATCATGCCGAGGTCGTCGACGGCCACCCCCTCGGATCGGATACCGGCGATGACGGCGGCCGCCAGCTCGGGAGACGACTCGCGGACGTCGCGCCCCACCGCGATGGCGGAGGCGCCCGCGTAGCGCGCGAAGGCGGCGCCGATGCGGCGTGCCGCCTCGGCGTCGAGCTCGTCGGGAACGATGCCACGGACGTCGTAGGCCTTGAAGATCGCATCGAAGTTCATGGCGCCGAGTCTACGGGGGTTCGATTCGCCAGGCTGCGGACCCCCCCCCCCCCCCGACACACCCGCCCAAGGTCGACAGTGCAGCGCCGACGATCGCGGTCGTCATCCCCGTCCACAACGAGGCGGGATACCTGCCGAGCGCCCTCCCGGCGCTCTTCGCGGAGATGGCCGACGTGGCGGCGGCGATCACGGTGACCCTTGCGGAGAACGGGTCGACGGACGGCACCGCCGATGTGGTCCGATCGTTCCAGGAGCGCTTCCCCACGCTCGCCCTCCTCGAACTTCCCACACCCGACTACGGCGCCGCGATGCGAACCGGGTTCCTCGCCGCCGGCGGCGACTGGGTCGTGAACTTCGACATCGACTACTTCTCGGGCGCCTTCCTGCGCCAGGTCCTGGCGTGCGCCCCCGACGCCGACGTGGTCCTCGCGTCCAAGCGGGCCCCCGGATCCGACGACCGGCGCGGCGGCTTCCGCCGCCTCGCCACGTGGGGCTTCAACCTCGTCTTGCGCATCATGCTCGGCTCCCGCGTGTCCGACACCCACGGGATGAAGGCGCTGCGCCGCGAGGTCGTCGCCACTCTCGCCCCCCAGGTCGTCTCCACCCAAGACCTGTTCGACACCGAGCTGGTGATCAGGGCCGAACGCGCCGGCTATCGGATCGCCGAGGTGCCGGTGACCGTCGAAGAGCAGCGCGAGGCCCGCTCGAACCTGTGGAAGCGGGTGCCGCGCACCCTGCGGGGTGTGTGGCGCATCCGGCGCGCGCTGCGGGCATCGGGCTGACCGGGCCGAGGTCGGCCGCTTCCCTGCTCGCTCAGGCGTCCCCTTCGACCTCGGCCGGTGGCCGCTCCTCACCCGGGATGGCTCGGGCGTCGATCGCCTTGCGGAAGACGATGTCCCGGTAGCCGGCGAACTTGGGAACGATGATGACGAGCGCCGCCGTCAGGAAGGCGACGTTGGCGCCGAGCCGGTCGAGGGGGCCCCAGATGGCATCGGCGCCGGTGACGAACAGGGTCGTCAGACCCCACGCCACCAGGTTCACGAGGTAGAAGCGCACCGTCTCTCGCCCCGAGACCCGGCCGTCGGTGAGCTGGAACGTCCACCTCCGGTTGAGGAGGTAGGACATGAAGGTCGACAGCGCGAACGAGATGGTCACCGCCCAGAACAACTTGAGCCCGTTGCTCTCCCCGTCGGTGGCCTTGAAAACAACGAGGAGGAAGTTGTAGATGGCGAACGACACGACCGTGTTGGCGACCCCGACCAGGCCCACCTTGAGGAACTGGGCGAAGGACTCGCGGGTGAAGAACGACTGCAGGTAGCGCTTCACGACACCATCTCATCGACTCGACGACGGCGCCGCCTCCGCACCCCCCACAGCACCAGGAGCACGAGGCTGGCGGCGGTGATCAGCTTACCGGCGGTCTCCGGCCAGGTATCGACGAACTCGATCACGACGTCTTCCTGGGTGGGGACCACCACCATCAGGGATGGGGTCGCCCGGTAGGGGCCGTCGGCGCCCGTCGCGGTCCAGTTCGGGAAGTACGAGACCTTCACGAGGTGGGGCACCCCGACCGCGGTGGTGTGGAACGAGATGCGATCATCCTCGAGCACGACATCGGACACGACGGCGTCGCTCGTGTCGAGCGGAGTTCCCACGTCGTACGGGCCTTCGATGTCGTCGATGCGTTCCCAGTCGGCGGGACCGTCCTCGACCACCCAGTGATCGAAGTTGGCGACGTCGGCGTACCACTCGAGTGCGAGGTCGACGAACGCGTCGCCGCCGTCGTACACGGCAGGGGTGAAGGATGCGACGTCGACCAGGGAACCCTCGGGAAGGGCGAAGATCGTCCACGGTTCGGCGAAGGTGACCTGCTCCAGGCCGGCGTTCTCGGCCGCCTCGGTGGCCTCGGGACTCATCGCAACGAAGTAGGACACGTCGTACAGCGCCAGGTGGGCGAGGGCCCGGTCGTCGAGGTAGTGGACCCCGTCGCGGCTGATCATGTGCCCGTAGTCGAGCCCGCGAATCGGGTTGGAGGGTTTGTTGCTCACCTCCGAGGCGTTGATGAAGTGGAACGGCGTGCTGAGGGACGATTCGAAGAACACCCCTTCCATGGACGTGTGATCGTCGCTCCAGTACGGGATCAGCATCAGCGCCATCGGGGTCCCATACCTACCGAGCTCGTCGCTGGCCGCCTCCCACATGACCCGGCCCGGCGGGAGGGCGTCAATCGCCTCCATGACCCCTTCGAGCTGAGTCCAGTTCTCCCCCTTGCCCTCGTATCCGGTGTAGTTCCAGCGCGCCCAGCCGGGCACGTCGTGGATCCCCGCCACGGTGACGTTGAGGAGGAGCAGCAGCACGACGAAGCCCCCGACCGACAGGTTCTGGTGGCGCTGCGGCAGCATCCGGGCCACCGTCGTCAGCCCCAATCCGATCGCGATCCCGGCGAACAGGTAGAGGCCGAGGTACCAGTACGGAAGCAGCCGGGCGTTGTAGACCTTGGTGAACCCGGTGAGCGGGATGATCCAGTAGATCACGAACGGGAGCACCGTCATCGTGACCAGCACGGACACGTCCTCGCGCCGTAACAGCGCCCACACGAACCCGATGAGGGCGAGCACCGCGATCGGGACCAGCTCTCCCGGCATGGCGGAGCCGAAGCCGCCGTCGCCGAGCAGCGCCTCGACCGGGCGCCATCCCATGTCGGTCGTCAGCCCTTGCAGGATACGGACGCCCACAGGGAGCGCCCAGAACGCCGCCAGCCCGAACCCGATCACCCAGGTGGCGCCGAGGGTGCGCCCGCCGCGGCGCCGCAGCAGCAGCGGGAGAGACACCACGACGACGATCAGCGTGGTGATGAGGTGGCTCAGGGCGGTCAGCGCCAGCAGCACGCCGGCCTTGGGCGTGAACCTCCTACCCTCGCGCGTGTCG
>JASFUV010000226.1:0-3390 GCA_050050155.1 Acidimicrobiia bacterium
GGAAGGGGATCGCACAGAAGAGCAGGTTGGCGTCGACATCGCGCCCTCCGAGCCATTTCACGAGATGGCCGTTGTGGTGTCCCTCGCGGCGGACGGTGTCTCCGATGGCGTCGAGGGCGTTGGCGGCGTCACGGCGGACCGCGGTCGACACACCGGGCCAGCCGACGGCGGTCCGGAGTCCCGCCGCGATCGCACCCAAGGTCGCCACATGGATCCGGTCGCCGTGCTCCTCCCAGCAGTCGTAGCACGGGGCGTGCCACAAGGCGATCAGGTAGCGGGCGGTTGCCTCCACCGCAGTCGCGAAGCGGGCCGGCGGTACGCTCGCCGCATCACGAACTCGCTGCGCGCCCAGCGCCCACAACCAGGCGCCGTACCCGTCGAGTTGATGGTTCCACCATTCGTCGGCGCCCTCGCTGCCCTCGATCGTGTAGCGGGTGTGGAGATACTCGTGGTCTTCGATCGTGCCTCCGGCGGCGTGCCGTCGCACCAGATCGTCGATGCGGTCGAGCCGTGCCTCCACGACCCGCCGGCACCAGTCGAGGAATCTCACGGCGCTGTCGCCGTGTCCCGCCCGCCCCATCGCGTTGGCGATGAACGCTCCGTCCCGCAACCAGCTGTAGCGGTACACCGGGAAGCCCGGGGAGGCGAGGTAGGCGCCGGAGGCGGCCTGGTTGGCGAGGATCACGTCGACGCTTCTGGCGCGAAGCGCCGCGACACGGCCGGGATCGAGGCGCGGCTCCGTCATGCCGCCTCGTCGGGGTCGATCCGGAGCCGCCACCACACCGCTGACCAGAAGGCGACCCGCGGCAGCCGGAATACCAGGAACCGGCCGTCGTCCTCGTTCACCGTCTCGTACGGGAGCGACCGGGGGATCCCGACCTCGTCGTCGGGGGTGTCCCACCACACGCCGGTGACGTCCCCGGCGATCCGGACTCGCACTTCGATGTCGTCGAGCGGCGCAGGAGCGGCCGGATGGTCGGCGTTCCACTCGTCGGTGGCGAGGCCGCGGAGGTTGATGAGGTGCAACGAGGTCTCCGGGCCGTCGAGCCGTCCCACGACCCACAACGAGTCGGGACGGGCGCCCGCCCCGTAGCGGGAGAGGTCGGGATGGGCCAGCACGATGGCGTCGTTGGCGGGGCCCACATGGGTCCACGCGATGTCGGCGGCCGGTCCGGAGTGAAGCGCGGCGGTGTGCCGGACCGCGAAGTCGCAGTAGCGGCGCACCACGGCGAAGTCGTCGGGGGTGAGCACTCCGTAGTTCGGGTAGTACGCCTCGGTGAGGAGCCCGTTCCCCTCTCCGGCGATGAGGTGGAAACCGCCGCTGGCGTTGATGGCGGCCGAGGCCAGCCGGAAGGTGTGCATCGCTCCGGGGAGGCGGCCGTCCCCGGGGTGGAACGGACGCAGGTAGGCGGCGAGGATCGGCTGTTTGGTCGGCCGGAGGTCCCGCGCCCGACGGATCAGGTCGTAGAGGTCCCGATACGACGAGTGCGGATCCCAGACTTCGATGTAGGTGGCGGCGTCGTTGCTGGCCTGTGCCATGGCCCGCAGCGGCCAGGCGTTGACACAGTTGAAGATGGACCCGCCGTCGGGCCGGTGCTCCTCGAGCATGGCGGCGGCTTCGTCGACGAAGCCCGGGAATTCGGCGGCAACGTCGACCTCCCGCCAGGTGCCCGACGCTCGCGACCGGGCCGCCTTGGGGGTCCCGTACTGGTCGATGTGGATCCCGTCGAAACCGAATTCGTCGACGGCGATGGCGTATTGGTCGAGGATCCACGCTCTCCATCCGGACGCCCTGCTGAAGTCCTGGAGGTAGAAGAGGTCGGCGAGGACCAGTGGATGGCCGGCACCGTCGTACAGGAGCCAGTCGGGATGGGCGGAGCTGAAGGCCTCCTCGGCGCCGTAGAGGGCGCCGTAGGCGAGGGCGGCCATGCCACGCGCGTGTGCCAAGGCGATCTTCCTCCGCACCACTCGATGTGACAGGGAGCGTCCGAGCGGATCGACGAACTCCGGTTGGGGAGCGGCGAACGTGTGGTGGGACGCCATCCAGTCGTAGAACTGCACAACGTTGACGTGCAGCTTGAGGAGGTCGTCGGCTCGTCGCTGCGACTCCTCGTCCGTCTCGGGGGGATCGAAGTCGCTGAAGAATCCGTAGCGCGGTGCCATGGACCAGTGGGCGGCGATGTCGAACGCGGTGGTGGCGCGGGCGGACCCGTCATCGGTGGCAACCTCCACCGCGTAGCCATTCACCACGCCGTCCGGGCCGGCAGGCAGCGGGAACGTTGCCACCGCATTCCCGCTGCCGTCGGCCGAGACGTCGAGCGTGTGGTCGAACCGGCCCACTTCGTCGGCGCCGGAGAGGATCCTGACGGTCACGCCGAGGGCGCCGGGTCGCGCTCCGGAGGCGCGTAGCTGCACGCCTCCGATCTCATCCGGCCGGAACTGGGCACGTGTCGGCCACGCCTCGAGGCGGAGTTCCCCCGACGGAGGTGCGGGCCTATCCACGGACCGCTCCTGTGAAGAGCCCGCTGACGAAGTACCGCTGGAGCACCACGAACACCAGGATCTCCGGGATCGCGGCCAAGGTGGTGGCGGCGAAGACGGCAGACCACTGGGTGCCGTGGGCGTTGAAGAAGAGCAGGATGCCGATGGGAAGGGTGCGGCGCCCCGGGTCCTGGATGAGGAGGCGCGCCCACCAGAAGTCGTCCCATGCCCCGAGGAACGTGAAGACCGCCACCGTCGCCACCGCCGGTTTGGCCAAAGGCATGAGGATGCGCCAGTAGAAGGTCCACGGTCCGCCGCCGTCGATGCGGGCGGCGTCCTCCAGATCGCGGGGGACGCGTTGGAAGAAGGCGCGCAGGAGGAAGGTGTTGAACGCGACCGCGTTCGACACGTAGATGATCCACAGCCCGGTCCACGAGTTGGTGAGTCCGAAGTCCCGCATGACCTGGAACTTCGGGAGGAGGGCGATCAGGTCCGGGATCATCATCGTGACGAGGTACAGGCTGAAGATCAGCTCCCGACCGGGGAAGCGGAGCCGAGCGAAGGCGAAGGCGCTGGTCGTCGATACTGCGATGGCGAGCACGACCGTCACGCCCGAGACGATGGCGCTGTTCACCATGTAGTGCTGCAGTCCGGCTTCGGTCCAGGCGCGGGCGAAGTTGGCGAGGGTGGCTCCGGCCGGCCAGATCGTCGGTGGGTAGGGGAGGATCCACCGCTCCGGATTGAGGGCGGTGCCGACCATGTAGGCGAAGGGGAGCACCATCACCACCGCGCCGGCGATGAGAACGAGGTAGAGGAGGATGCGGGCGCGGCGTCGCCGGGCTCGGAAGTTGGCGCGCCTCGCGGTCGGGGCCACGGGTGTGAGGTCGATGCTCGACATCAATACTCCAC
>JASFUV010000227.1:0-3387 GCA_050050155.1 Acidimicrobiia bacterium
GAGTAGCCCGCGGCCAGACGGCGCTCCCGCACCAGGTCACCCAAGCTCGATTCGTCGCTCATCCACTTCCCCGATCGGTGCGCGGCAGCATATCCCACGTTCCCGCAGAACCAACGCAGCGAGGGACCAGTGAGGTTCCCGAGATGTTCGCGGCGGAGCCACACCCGGCCCGACGGCGGCTGTCAGGGTACCGTGTGTTCGGGTTCTATCATCGAGGGGCGAGACCGCGATTCGAGACGGAGAACCCATGGACGCGACGAAGCTGATGGTGTGGATCGACCAGGATCTCTGCACCGGTGACGGCATCTGCGAGGAGATCGCCCCGGACGTGTTCCTCGGCCGCGACGACGGACTCTGGGTCGTCAAGGAGGAATCCTCGTTCTTCGGGACCACCACCGTGTTCGACGGCGCCGACGGTGACGGTCACGGCCCCGAAGGGGCCCGTGGTGTCGCCCGTGTTCCCGACGACGTCATCGATGCGGTGGTCGAGGCCGCCGAGGAATGCCCCGGCGAGTGCATCATGATCGAGCCCTACGACGCCGCCATCATGGCCGACCGCGGCGTCTGACCGCCGCCCCCTGCTCCCAACCCAGGGCTCCAGTACACGGTTTTGCGGCCTCTCAACCCTGGGTTCCAGAACACGCGGTTCCCCTGCTCCCAACCCAGGGTTCCAGTACACGGTTTTGCGGCCTCTCAGCCCTGGGTTGGGTGCATTGCCGCTCGGATGCGGTCGATGATGGGGAGCACGGTGGCGGCTTCCTCGTCGGTGAGGTGGCGGCCCCAGAGGTCGTGCAGGGCGGCGTCGAACGCGGCCTGTGAACCCCGCAGCGCCTCGCGGCCCTCCGGCGTCATCGCCACCAGTACCACCCTGCGGTCCGATGGAGAGGGGCGGCGCTCCACGTAGCCGACCTCCTCGAGGCGATCGACCAGCTTGGTGACCCCACCCCGGGTGAGGATGAGCCGGTCGGCGATCTCACTCATCCGGAGCGCCCCGCCGTGCTCGGCGAGATTGGCGAGCGCCTCGTGGTCCGCCAGCAGCATGCCGCTGGCCTCCCCCACCCGGTGCTCGATCTCGGCCTTGAGCACGAGCCCGAGATGGATCGTGTCCACCCCGGCCTGATGACGTCGATCGTGGCTTCCCATATCGAACATGGTACTATCGTGGTTGATGATTGACTAGCATACAATCAACTGGTAGAGCACCATGGAATCTCGGTTCACAACCTTCCTCGTCGTCTGGTTTGGCCAGCTCGTCTCCAACATCGGATCCAGCCTGACTTCGTTCGCCCTGGGATTCTGGGTCTACCAGGAGACCGGATCGGCAACCCGCCTCGCCCTCGTCATCGTCGCGGCCCGCACCCCGATGCTGCTCATCTCCCCCTTCGCCGGGACCCTCGTCGACCGCTGGAGCCGGCGCCGAGCCATGATCGTCGCCGACGCCGGCGCGGCGCTCGGCACCCTCGTCACCGCCGTCCTGCTCGCCACGGGACGCCTCGAGATCTGGCACCTCTACCTCACTCTCGGCTTCGCCGGGGTCTTCGGCGCATTCCAAACCCCCGCCTACACCTCCGCCACCACCCTGCTGGTCCCGAAACGCCACTTCGGGAGGGCCGCCGGCCTCGTCCAGCTCGCCGGCAGCGTCGGTTTGGTGCTCGGGCCCTCCCTCGGTGCCACCCTCCTCATCACCACCGGGCTCACGACCATCTTCGTCATCGATCTCGTCACGTTCCTGGTCGCGGTGCTCACACTGCTCGCGGTGCGATTCCCCGAGCAGGCCATCAGCCGCGACCCGGGGCACTCCCGACTCGCCCTGTGGTCCGAGACGAAGGAAGGGCTCGGCTTCGTCGCCTCCCATCGCGGTCTCCTCGGACTCCTCACCGCGTCCTCGCTGACGAGCTTCGCCATCGCGTTCCACGCGGTGCTCATCTACCCCTTGCTGCTCGGGTTCGCGCCGGCGACGACGGCCGGCGCCGCCATCTCGGCCGGGGCCTTCGGCATGGTGCTCGGCAGCGTCGTCATGAGCGCATGGGGCGGCCCGCGGCGCCGGGTGGCCGGCACCCTCGGGGCGCTGATGATCGCCGGCGCCGGCTACGGGCTGGCCGGGCTGCGGCCCTCGGTCGCTCTCGCCGCCGGTGGCCTGTTCGTGCTGCTCGTCTTCCTCCCCATCGCCGACGGCACCGCCCGGGCCATATGGCAGACGAAGGTGCCGCCGCACCTCCAAGGACGGGTCTTCGCCCTCCAGGCCATGCTCGGCCTCGCCGCCACCCCCCTCGCCTACCTGCTGGCCGGCCCATTGGCCGACATGGTGTTCGAACCGCTCCTCGCCGCCGGAGGGCCGCTGGCGGGAACGGTGGGACGGCTCATGGGCACCGGCCCGGGCCGGGGCGTCGGGTTGCTGTTCGTCGTCCTCGGGCTCGTCACGATGCTGGTGGCGGCAACCGCGCTGGCCTCCACCCGGGTGCGGCGCCTCGAATCGGAGATCCCCGATGCGATTCCCGAAGCCCCCGGTACGACCGCCGCGCCGCAGGCGGCTGCTGTCAGCCCGTGATGTAGCTCTCGAGCTGCTTGATGAGGTACGCCTGCTCGGAGATCACGGCCTTGACGATGTCGCCGATCGAGACCAGGCCGAGGAGTTCGCCGTCCTCGACCACCGGGAGATGGCGGATGTGGTGGTCGGTCATCAGCTCCATGCAATCGGTGACGGTTTGATGCCGCCCCACCGTGAAGACGTCGGCGGTCATGATGTCCCGCACCGGCGTCTCGCGTGACCCCCGGTGCAGCAGCGTCACCTTGCGGGCATAGTCCCGCTCGGAGAGGATGCCGGCGAGACGGCCCTCGTCGATGACGACGACGGCGCCGATCCCCTTGTCGGCCATGAGCTGGAGCGCGTCGTAGACGGTTGCGTCAGGGGCGATCGACCACACGTTCTGCCCCTTCTCGGCCAGCAGGTGATTGACGGTCTTCTGCATCGCTCCTCCTCGGTCGATCCCCAACCTACCCGCGGGATCGACATCGTGGCGAAGGCATCGCGGCATTGGAACGCTGGAGACGTTCCCGCAGAGGTCTGCTTTCATGACGGCGATGACGAACGATCCCCGCACCGGCCGGCAGCGCCGGCGCCTCACCGCCACGATCACCGACCTCGAGGTGGTGCGTCAGCGCGCCTACCTGGTGGGGCTCGTGACCCGCAGCGCCGAGGTCCCGGAGGCGGAGGCGAGCCTCGCCGAGCTGGAGCTGCTCACCGACACCGCCGGATCGGAGCCGATCGAGGCGCAGTTGGTGCGGCGACCCCATCCCGATCCCGCCACCTTCATCGGCCGGGGCAAGGCGCAGGAACTGGCGTCCGAGATCAAGGCGCTCGACATCGACGTCGCCGTCTTCGACAAC
>JASFUV010000228.1:0-3370 GCA_050050155.1 Acidimicrobiia bacterium
ACGACCAACCGCGGCTCAGGATCATCCCGCAAGTACGGCACCCTGGCCGCCCGGGGACGGGTCGTGGTGTGGACCGACGTCGATATGACCTACCCCAACGACCAGATCCCGGCACTCGTTGCCGAACTCGATGGCTACGACCAGGTGGTCGGCGCCCGACGCAGCGAGGAGGGCACGGTCAAGCTGCTGCGGCGGCCCGCCAAGTGGTTCATCAGGAAGCTGGCGAGCTACCTCACCGCGTTCCGCATCCCCGACCTCAACTCGGGATTCCGCGCCTTTCGCCGTGACGTCGGCACGCAGTTCGTGCACCTGCTCCCCACAGGGTTCTCCTGCGTCACCACCCTCACCATGACGTTCCTCTCCAATGGGTACTCCATCAAGTACATCCCCATCGACTACGCGGCGCGGGCGGGCGAATCGAAGTTCCACTGGTGGAAGGACACCCGGCGCTACCTCTTGCAGGTGGTCCGTCTCGTGCTGTCGTACCAGCCGCTCAAGGTGTTCATGCCCCCGGCGGTGACCTTGCTCCTGGTCGGCATCGCCAAGCTGGTCTACGACATGTTCGACAAGCACTACCGGGTCGGCACCAACACCCTGGTCGTGCTCGGGGTCGCCCTCGCGCTCGGCATGCTCGGCATGCTGGCCGATCTCCTGGTTCATGTGAACACCAGGCGGCACGACGTCATCCCGGCAACCAGGGCGACTCCCGGTGGTACCGGGAGTGAGTGAGCACACGCCCGCCGCCGGTCCACCCTCGGAGACCGAGGACCCCGGTTCGGTGAGCGGAGCAGCCTTGGCGGGCCGATTCGCCGCCATCGGTGCTCGGATCGACGCCCTGTCTCACCGTGCGCTCTTCGCCTGGGTCGTCTTCCCGTTGCTGGTCCTCTACCTGGCCACCGCGACCTGGTCGGGTGGCTACCACATCGATCCGTTCACCAACAACCTGTCCGCCTGGAGCCTCGGTACCAGGGGAACCCTGTTGCTCGACGACCATGTCGCCTTGGCAACCCCCGAGTACTTCTCCAACATCGCTTGGGTGGTGCCGGCACGGGACTCGGCGGCGAGCCAGTACGCCCCGGGCACCGCCATCTACGGGGCGCCGTTCTACGCCATCTGGCCGCAGGACGCGGAGTTGCGATTGATGCACGGCGTGGTGCCCGGCGTGCCTGACATCGAGATCCTGGTCCCACCGGTCGCCCCTGCCGCCATCGCCGCCGCGCTCGCGGTCGCGTTCGCCATGGGGTTCCTCGCCCTCACCTTCCGGCGCTTCACCGGACCTCGTCTCGCCCTCGGCGCCGCCTACGTGGCCGGGCTGGGGACCACCGCGTGGTCGGTGGCGGCCGACGCCCTCTGGCAGCACGGGCCCGGGATGATGTGGATCGCGCTCGGCCTGGCATTGTGCGTCGACCATCTCGTGTCGTCGGGCTTCGCCTTCGGGGCCGCCGTCCTGACCCGGCCCCACACCGCCCTCATCCCGGCGGCGACGGGCATCTACCAGTCGATCAAACGGCGTTCGCTGCGACCGGCCCTGTGGATCGGCCTCGGATCGTCCGCGGGGCTGGCCGCCCTGCTGGCCATCAACGACAGGGTGTTCGGTGAGCCGTCCATTTCGGGCGGCTACCCGTCCTCGTTCCGCGAGCGGGCCCTCTCCCTCGACATTCCCCACTTCCTGTGGAACGTGCTCGGCGCGCTCTTCGGTCCTCTCCACGGGCTGCTCATCTGGTCGCCGTTCCTCATCGTGCTCATCCCCGGCCTGCGAGCCGCGTGGCGCGCCGCCCCCGGCTGGGTCAAGGGGGCGTCGCTGGGTGGGGTCCTGTACCTGCTGCTCCAACTCAAGGCGAACCGCTACACGGGGGGCGGCGGGTTCGCCGCCTACCGGTACCCGCTCGAGGCGCTGACCGCGGCGGCCCCGCTCCTCCTCCTCGCCTACACCGAATGGGTGGCGAAGCGGCCCCGGGCGGCCAGGATCTTCTCGTTCACCGTGAAGGCGTCGATCTGCATCCAGGCCGTCTACGCCTTGGTGTTCTGACCGCGTCCCCGGCGGGGAGCGAAGGAGGATCACCTAGCCTGGCGCCGTGCCCTACCGCTCCCGCCGCTTCCGGATCTCGCTCGCGTTCATCGCCGCCCTGCGCCTGGTCGTCAACACGGCGCATCGTCTCGTCTACCCGTTCCTGCCCGCCATCGCCCGCGGCCTCGGCGTCTCCCTCGAACAGGCCGGCCTCCTCGTGTCGGCCCGCTGGATCGCCGGACTCGGCACCCCCGGCGTGGTGCGGGTGGTGGGCCGCGGCGAGCAGCATCGACGGCTCATCGGCGCCGGCCTCGCCATCTTCACGCTGGGGGCTGCCATCACCTCCGCCAGCAACGTGTACCTCGGCGCGGTCGCCGGGTTCGTCCTCATGGGGATCGCCAAGCCCCTCTACGACGTCTCCTCCCAGGCCTACGTCGCGGATCGGGTGCCCTACGCCCAGCGGGCCCGCTACCTGGGCATCGTCGAGCTGACGTGGGCCGGGGGGCTGCTGGTGGGCGCCCCCGCCGCCGGATGGCTCATCGATCGGGCCGGATGGAATGCTCCCTTCTGGGTGCTCGCCGGGCTCGCCGCCGCCGCGGTGGCCCTTCACGGCCTCATACTCGACGGCACGGGAGACCACCACGAGGGCCCCGACGCCGCCGTGCCCTGGGGCCGCTCCGCCATCGCCTTCCTCGTGGCGGCGGGGATCACCTCGGGCGCGTCCGAGGTGATGTTCGTCGTGCTCGGCGCCTGGCTCGAGGACCGCTTCGCCCTCTCGCTCGTCACCCTCGGCGGGGTGGCGATGCTGATCGGGGCCGCCGAACTGGTGGGCGAGGGCAGCACCGTCGCCTTCACGGATCGGCTCGGCAAGCGCACCTCGGTGGCGATCGGGATCGCAGTGGCAGGCGCCGGCTTCCTCCTCCTCGCCGGCCTGTCGGGATCGTTGCACGCCGGGATGGCGGGGCTGATGGTCGCCTACCTCGGCTTCGAATTCACCATCGTCTCCTCCATCCCCCTCGCCTCCGAGATGTGGCCCAGGTCGCGGGCTCGCTTCCTGGCCTGGATGGTGGTGACGATGTACGTCGGGCGCGGGGTCGGGGCTGCGGTGGGCCCGGTGCTCTACACCGCCTTCGGGGTCGCCGGGAACGCACTCGTGGCCGCCCTCGCCAACATGGTGGCGCTGGGCATCTTCCTCGGCTGGGTGAGGGACCTGGGAGACGGGGCGGCGGCGGCGCCGCCGGCCGTGCCAGACTCGGGGGGAACAGGGAGACGATCGTGACCCACCCATCCCAAGGCATGCTCTTCACCGACCAGTACCAGCTGTCGATGGCGCAGCTCTACTTCGAGCACGGACTCCACGAG
>JASFUV010000229.1:0-3368 GCA_050050155.1 Acidimicrobiia bacterium
GCCACCGTCCGGGTGGTGAGGATGCGCCCGTTGCCGTTGAGGATCTCGACTCGGGGACGTTCCCCCTCGGCGAGGAGCAGATGCCCGAGCCGGGAGGAGACGAAACCGGACGCGGCCTCCGGATCGACCTTGAACCCGTCCTCCACGCCGGCCGCCGACACCGCTACCACCGGCAGCAGCGTCACCTGCACGTCCCCGGCAGCGGCCCTGGCCAGGATCCCGGTGGCGGTCTCGGTGCCGGTTCCGGCGAACCCGGCAAGGCGATCCGTCAGCTCCGGATCGTGCTCCATCGCCGCCATCAGCGCCTCCCACACCGCGGCCTGTCGCTCCAACCAGTCGAAGGCGCCGGACGTCCCAGGCGTCGACATGATGGTCTCCACCACCTCCGGGGGGCGGGACAGGGTCCCCTCGGCCGCCACCCGCACCGGCGTCCCGCCGGGCTCCTCCACGATGAGCGGGCTGGCGAGCGTCACCTCCAGATCCGATCCCACCGCCGCGGCGAAGTCGCCGGGCCCCAACGCCATCACTCGATCGATCCGCACCCCGAGCATGTTCGACACCGTGAGGCGGGCCAGTTCCGGCCCCTCGAACACGGTGGCGTCGGCGAGGGGAAAGTCGCCGTATCCCGGCAGGATGTCGTAGAGGGCGGCGGGCACCAACACCAGCGTCGCCGGTTCGTCGCCGGCGCGGGACAAGAGGGCGAAGGCGACCCCGCGCTGCGCCTCGTCGGTGAGCACGATCAGCATCGACTCGGACCCTGCAAGGGTCCGCTGCTCCTCCAGGCGCAGCTCCGGGAGCGTCGCCGCCCGATCCCGCAACTCGTGGGTCCAATCATTCCAGCGGTCCCGCAGCCACGGGAACGAGACGAAGCCGGCCACGATCAGGGCGACGACGAGGACGGCGCCCACGATGGGCCGGACCCGGCGTTCCCGCCGCGGCGCCGCGGTCCCCCGCTCAGTCCGGCCCATAGAGCGCATGTTCCTCGACGTAGGCCCACACCGCATCGGGAACGAGGAACCGCAGGCTCCTCCCTCCCCGGGCGCGGGCTCGCAGCATGGTCCCGCTGAGATCCATCGCGGGGGTGTCGAGCCAGATGTGGGGCGTCGCGCCGAGCGTGTCGTCGACGGCTCCCCGATCCACCCCCGGCCGGGGCATCACCGCCACCGTCACCCGGGCCAGCACGTCCTCGAATCGCACCCAGGTGGGGAGGCCGAGCGCGGCGTCGGCGCCCGCCACCAGCACCAGCTCATCGCTCGCCGGCAGACTCTCCAATGTGTCGATCGTGTAGGTCCACCCGTCCCGGGTCACCTCACGGTCGTCGGCGACGAAGTAGTCCACCCCGGCCACCGCCAGCTCGGTCATCGCCCACCGGTGCTCCGCCGCCGAGACACGACGCCCCGCCTTCTGCCACGGCGCCCCCGCCGGGATGAACGTGACCACGTCGAGGCCGAGCTCGCGGAACGCGGCCTCGCCGGCGAGGAGGTGGGCGAGATGAGGCGGGTCGAAGGTTCCACCGAGGATGCCGCGTCGCACGCCGGGCAGGATAGGCCGCCCCTGCCGCCAGCGGCACCAGCCGCAACCCGCCGCTCAGCTCGCGACGGCACCGCAACCATGCGGCGGGATCCTGATAGACGCCGTCGACCCTGACCGAGAAGTGCAGCACCTCCCTGTCGTGGTCGACGCCGGTCGTCCCCACCCGGGTCGAGCGATCCACCCATTGGCCGGCCGACACGTCGATCGAGGCGAGGTACGAGTACGAGGTGCGGAGACCTCCGCCGTGATCGATCGTCACCGACGGCATCCCCGCCACCGACCCCGCGAAGGTGACCCGGCCCGCCCACGCCGGAACGACAGGAGTCCCCAGCGGCACCTCCAGGTCGATGCCCCAGTGGCCGCCATACCGGCCCACCGGAGCGAAGTCGCGCACGATCGGCCCCGGCACGGGCGGCGCGAGCCGCAGGCAGGGAACGGTGGGATGGACAGCGCCGGCGATCAGGGCCAGCAGCACCGGAAACGCTCGCAGCGCCATGACGCCACCTCGTTGCCACCGGCCGCACGGTCACCGTAGCGCGACCGCGGATGCGGGGGAACAGGATCGATCGAGCCGCAGCGGCGTCAGGACGTGGCGCGCACCGGGCTCATGGTGGGGCCGGCGAGGCTGGTCGCCATCTCGCGCAGCTCCTGGGGACGGAACGGCTTCGACAGGTAGGCGTTGGCGCCCCGTTCGGTGGCCTCGCGCTTCACCGACTCGTGAACCTCGCCGGTGAGCATCATGACCACGATCTCCGCCGTGGCGGGATTGGCGCGGATCGAGGAGAGGACCTCCCACCCGGACATGCCGGGGAGGCCGACATCGAGAATCACGAGGTCCGGCTCGCACTCACCCACCGCGGCGAGTCCGCTCGGACCGTCGAGACGCATCTCGACGTCGAATCCGGCCGGTCGCAGGCAGACCTCGATGAGCCTCTGAATCACCTGCGAATCCTCGATTACCAGCACACGGTTGGTCACGCTGCGCGCTCCTCAAATCCGGTCGCTTCCCACTCCACCCAGCGAGGCAGGTGCCCCGCCGTACCTTCGCTGCAGGTATCGACCCTTGGTGCTCGGAACTTGAGGCGATAGGGCGCACAGCCCGGCGCTGAGGGGGGGAAATGGGCGCTCAGCGACCGATCTCGGGGTCGTCCTGGATGGCGCGGCTCCGCACCGTGAACACCGAATCCCCCGACAGGATGCCGGCGCGGCCGAAGAGGCGACCACCCTGCCAGTTGGACAGTCCCAATTCGGGCTTGTCGAGGGCGTACTGGCCATCCACCCAGCGGGTGAACCCGTTGCCGACGAACGGCGCGTCGACCATGTCGAAGAAGCGGCGATGCTCCGCCTCGTCGGCCGAGATGAGACTGACCACGAACCGCGGGCTCTGACGGTTGCACAGCGCCACCGCCGTCGCCACGTCCGGGACGATGGCGACGGTGACCTCCGGGCTCTCCTCCCACTCCCACTCCCTGCCGAGATGCTCGCGACCGATCACCTCGGTCTTCGGCTCGACGGTGGGGCCCTCGGCCCTGCTGATCTGGGCGGTGGCGAACCACTCGTCGGGAATCCGGCCCTCGTCCCCGGCCGCAACGTGGAGCTTCGACACCGCGCCGCGCCACCGCCCGGCGGCGTCGAGCGCCTCGAGGAACACCGGCACCAAATCGCCGGCGCGCGACTCCACGATGCAGCAGGTGTTGAGGGTGTTGCACACCTTGCGGTCGAGCGAGTGGAGCACCGCGGCGTGGAACGCGTCCGCGTCCGCCGACTCGGCGGCGACGATCCACGCTCCCCCGGTCCCGTGCAAGCTCACCGGGATGCCGGCCTGCCGTGCCACC
>JASFUV010000230.1:0-3360 GCA_050050155.1 Acidimicrobiia bacterium
TCGGCAGTGGCGGGGAACCAGTGGTCGTAGCTGGCCACCGGGTCCTGCAGCACGGGGAACACCGCGAGGAACACGGCGAGGAACACCCCCAGTCCCAGCGTGATCAAGACCGCGCCGGTGACCCGCGCCGAGGCGTCTTCCGCTCGCTCGTCGAATCCCGGGCTCAAGGTGTGGCCTCCTGATCGTGCGTCGGGATGCCCGCCTCCCCTCCGTATCAATCGGCCGCAACGCCGAAAATCTCAAGTCGGCGCCGGATGCTTCCCTGCTCCATGAGATGGCGACATGGCGTCGTGGTCCGTATTCGCGCAGGAACAGCCTTCGTTGCAGGCGGCGGTGCGGGCCCGATTCGACGCCCACCGCGCCCCGGTGGCGCGGCGACGCGTCGAGTAGCGGGGTTCGTCAGTAGTCGATCAGGATCATCAGCTCCAGGGTGGAGCCGGTGGCGTCGATCGTAACGCCGCCGCCCACCCCGCGTACCTGGCCGACGATGTCCCGTTCGTCGGATGACAGCGGGGCCAGGCCGGCGAGGCGGGGAACGTCCAGATAGACCGAGAGACCGTCCCCCACCACCAGACCGTCGAGTTCCCGGTAGAGGGCCGAGCCGGTGATCCCCTCCCCGGTGCCGTTGGCGACGGCGCCGACCAGCTCCGGTCCGGACCCGACGACGAGAAACTCGTCGTCGAGCGAAAGGGAAGCGACGTCGCTGCCACCGAACCGCAGCGTGGTGAGATCCCCGTCGTCGATCATCTCGACGCCGAGCATGCCGAATTGCTCCTGGAACGATGCCAGCAGGTCCTCGGTCGGCCTCCGATCGTCGAGCCCGACCGCACCGACCACCCCGATCGGGATGGTCGTCTCCCGGGCGATGGAGCCCTCCCGGGTCTCGGTCACCGCAAGCGTGACGGAGCCCGAGAACGAGTCGAGCAGATCGAACAAGTCGACCCCGGTCACCGCCTCGAACTCCGCCGAGAGCTGATCGAGCTCGTACTGCAAGGTCGGGTCTATCGCGGCGAGATCGTCACTCGAGCCACCGCCACGAGCCGAGAAGAACGCGATCACGTCGGACGGGAGAGCGTCCAGCACCGCCTTGTCGGGTCCCGCCGCCACCGGCTCGGTCGGCCCGGCGTAGCCGAAGTCGAGGCGCACCCCCTCGTCGACGACGCCGAGGCTGAGGGCGTAGCTGCCGAGATCGCCGGCCGGAAGCATCCCCATGTCGAAGGCGTCACCGACCATCTCCTCGAGAAATCCCATGTCGACGAACATGGTGACCATGCGGTCCTGCGGCAGACGTTGCAACGCCGCCAGGTAGCCGGCGTCCTCCGCCAGCGAGCCGGCGCCGCCGTCCAGCCCCAGCGCCTCGGTCACCATGGTCTCGGGGCCGGCGAGCAGCATGTCGTCGGTCAGCACGATCAGCTGGGACTCGAACCCGACGTCGGGCACGAACTCGTACCCCTCGAAACCGGCGGCGGTGCGCGGCGTCACCGCGACACCGGTGTCCTCGGTCAACGCCACGATCTTGTCGACGAAGGCGGCCGCGGCGGCGGGGTCCCGCACCGCGGCGGTGACCAGCACGCCCGGCTCCGTCGCAGGCTGGAACGCGGCGGGGATTGCCCGCGCCGCCGGAGCGGCGGAGAGGTCCGCAAACCCGCCCATCTCACCGAAGCCGGGCATCTCGCCCAGGTCACCAAAGTCGCCGTACGGGTCGGTGAGGAAGCCACCGTACGCGGCGAGATCGCCGAAGGAGATGCCGACCGTGGCGGAACGGCCGATCCAGGAGAGCACGTCGTCGCTGAGGGTGAGGTCGAGTTCCTCACCCATCGCCTGGTCGATCGCCCCGACCAGGTCGAACGGCTCGGCGATCACCCCCGCCTCGTGGAGCGGATCGGCGAAGGAGCCGACCAGCCGCTCCAGCCGCTCGCCCTCCCCGAGTTGGAGCACGTCGACGGTGAGGGCCACGTCGATGTCGGCAGGCATCATCCGAGCCGACGCCATCGGATCGCCCGAGGCGTTGGAGCGCCACGCCGCCGCGATGCCGATCGCCACCACGGCCACCACCGTGAGCACGATCCCTGCCATGACCCTGCCGCGGGGCGGGGTCTCAGGGTGCGGAGGCTGCGGCGTCATCCCGGCGTCGCCCTCCGGTGGAAGCGCTTCTACCCATCCCTGGTCGTTGTCGGCGGCCACGTCCCGTCCCCCTTTGTTCTGGCTCTCGGGAATTGTCTCACAGGTTGGGATTCCCGACCAGGTGGCGTCTCACGGGACGCTGAGCCTGATCACCTTCCCCCAGCTCGATCCTGGCGTGCCCTCCCCGGCCGAGAACACCCACCGCGCGGTCGGGTCGAAAGCGACGTTCTCGCCGGCGACGAGACCCTGCAGCGACTCGGCGGTGGTGAGCTGTCCGTGCGCCGCGAGCCGCACCGCCCACGTCTGGCTGGACGACTTGCGGTGGATCATCACCCAGTTGTTGACGGTGTCGCCGGTTCCGGCAACCCCGTGGATCACCATCAGGTTGCCGTCGGTGCTGATGTCGAGGGCGCCCGCCCCGTTGGGGACGTTCTGCCCGACCGGGCGGTTCACCACGTGGGCGACGAACTCGGCGCCGGCTTCGGATCCCCCCGACCGCAGCGTCCAGTGGGTCGCCTTCCAGACGTCGCGCTCGTTGTCGTGGAAGTCGCCGTCGCCACCCCGAGGCCCGACCCAGTACATGGCGTTCTCGGCTTGCGACCAAGCCATGCCTTCGACGTTGCCCGATCCGACCACACCGTTGGCGATCGTGATCAGCTTGTCGGGGACGATGCCCGACACCGACTGCAGGCGCTGACCCAACGACAGGTCGGGCTCGGGGATCTCGTACACCGCGTCGTGGCCGTTGTCCCACACCGCCAGGTACCACCGTCCGTTGCGGTAGACGCCGGTGAGGTCCTCGATGTCGCTCCACGACGAGATGGCTCCCCCGGTGCCGGAGGTGTCGAACCTCCCCCGCCACAGCAGCTTTTCGTTGACGGCGTCGATGGCGAAGACCGTGTGGTGGGAGGGACTCATGGCGTCGTGATCGATCACGAACCAGTGGACCCCGGGAGTCTGGCGGGACACGAACATCCCGGACAGCCCGTTGTCGACCCCGGCGATGGCCGCCGCGTCGTAGATCTCGGCGACCGCCGGGCTCGGCGGCGGGGCCGGGGAGGGGTCGAGTTCCAGCGCTCGCACCAGCAGCGAGGCCATCTCGTCACGCCGGATCGGCTGGTTGGGACAGAAATGGGTGTTGGCGGGTGGATTGCAGCCGAGGGTGATGCCCGCCTGGCGGAGCCGGTCGATGTCGCCCTCGAAGATCGATCCGTCGTCGTCGGTGAACCAGTCGCC
>JASFUV010000231.1:0-3352 GCA_050050155.1 Acidimicrobiia bacterium
GTGGATGCCCACCACCCGGCGGCGGGTGAGGCCCTTCGCCGTGGCGGTGCGGACATAGTCGGACCGCAGGTTCTCCACCAGGCTGGTGCGGGTGAGCCTGGCGATGTAGGCCAGGGACACGGAGCCGAGCACGATGGCGGGGAGGATGTAGCTGCGGAACCCGTTCTGGATCCCGGACACGGGTAACCAGTGGAACTGGACGCCGATGAGGAGCTGGGCAACGAAGCCGAGCACGAAGATGGGGATGGCGATCACGACGAGCGTCGACACAAGGACGAGGTTGTCCATGAACCCCCCCTTTCGCACCCCTGCCAGGATGCCGGCCATGATCCCGATCACCAGCTCGAAGCCGAAGGCGAGGAGGGCGAGCCGGATCGTGATGGGGAGCCGCTGCTTCATGAGGTCCCACACGGGGCGACCCCGGAAGTCGGCGCCGAAGTCGCCGTGGAAGACGTTTCCGATGTACTTGCCGTACTGGACGACGAGCGGATCGTCGAGGTTGTAGCGGGACCGCAGTTCGGTCTGCACGCTCTGGGCCATGACCCGGTCACCGGCGAGGGCGCGGATCGGATCGCCGGGGATGGCCCACACCATGACGAAGATGAGGAAGGTAGCGCCGAAGAACACCGGGACGAACTGCAGGATCCTCCGAACCAGGTACCGCCCCAACCCTCTGCCTCCTTCGCCACGTCTCGGGGGTGGTAGGAATCTAGTCGATCGATCCCCAGGACGCGGAAAGGGCACCCACGGTGGGGTGCCCTTTCCTTCGTCTCTCGGACGAGTGAGTGATTACTCCTCGACCGGGTTCATCTCGTCGTAGCCAACGATCCCGGCGTAGAACGAGTTGTTCTGCTGGGCGTTGGGCCCGTAGGCGCCGTAGTTCCAGGCGTCCACGTACGACGCGGCCGTGACGGCCTCGCCGTTGTGGAACGTCCAGCCCGGCTTGAGCACGACGGTCCAGGTGAGACCACCGTCGTCGGACGTGATCGACTCGGCGTTGGCGTTGAACGGCTCGTTGGTCTCGGCATCGAACTGCACGAGGCCGGTGAACAGCGCGCGCAGCGCCTGGATCCCGTTCGACTCGTTGGACGTCGGCGGGAACAGGTGCTCCGGCTCGGACAGCTGCACGGTGACTTCACCGTCGCCGGCCGTCACCTTGGTGACGCCGAGGTCGCTGTAGGAGTCGTAGAACACGTTGTCGGTGTCCTCGGTGTACACGTACGTGTTCGTCCGGTACAGGATCGGGGCGATCGGGGAATCATCACAGAGGATGTCCTCGGCCTGCTGATAGAACGGGATGCCGTCTGCCAGCTGACCGCTCGCCGCCACGGCTGCCTTGCCCTCGGCGAGGGCGGCGTCGAAGGCGTCGCTCTCGTAGAAGGTCGTGTTCGAACCCACGGGCGGCTCGAAGTAGGAGGCATACAGCGGCTCGAGGAAGTTCAGCGGCGACGGGTAGTCCTGGCCCCAACCGAGGCGGAACGGACCCGTGGCGCCCTCTTCGTCCAGGAGCGGCAGGTACTCGGAGAACTCCATCGACTCGAACGAGATGTTCTCGATGCCGAGGGTGTTCTTCCACATGTTGGCCACCGCTTCGACCCACTCTTCGTGGCCGCCGCCGGTGTTGAACCAGACGGTGACGTCGTTGATCGGGCCGGCCGCGTCCCACAGCGCCTTCGCCTGCTCGGGGTTGTAGTCCCAGTTGTCGCAGACGTGCTCGCGGGCACCGGCGAAGATCGGCGGGATCGTCGAGAACGCCGGCACACGGGTGCCGGCAAAGATCTGGTCGACGATGAGCTGCCGGTCGATCGCCATCGAGAGCGCCTTCCAGTGGTCGGCGGTGAATCCCTCGAGGTACTGCGGGAATCCGAGGTACGTGAACGACGTGGACGACGATTGGCCGTAGCGGTCGCCGAACTCGGTGGGAGCGACTGCGACCTGGGAGGTCGGCAGCGCCGGTCCGAGAACGTCGAGGTTGCCGGCCAGCACCTCGTTGTACGCCGTGTCCAGGTCGTCGATGATCATGAACGAGAGATTGTCGACCTGGGCCGGGTCCGGTCCCTGGTAGTCGGCATACTTCTGCATCGGGATCTCGACGTCGTGCTCCCACGGACCCGCCATCTCGAACGGGCCGTTGCCGATCGGCTGCTCTTCAAAAGCAACCGGATCGTCGAACGCCACGCTCGGGAGCGGGAAGTAGGCGGCGTACGCCAGCTTCAGCGGGAACTCCGGGTCGGCTTCCTTGAACTCGACCGTGAAGGTCAAGTCGTCGACGACGTTGAGGCCGGCCAGCTCCGTGGGAAGCATGTCGCCGCCGCCCTCGGTGGTGGTTGTGGTCTCGTCGGGCGTGGTCGACGCCTCGGTCGTCGTGGTGGTGGCCGCGGCCGTCGTGGTCGTCGTGTCCTCGCTGCTGCTACCGCAGGAAGCTGCGATGAGCGCAAAGAGGGCGATGATCACGACCACCCGCGATCGTTTCGCAAATGATCTCATATGGGGTGCCTCCAAAGGGGTTTCCTTGTCTTGCGTGTGCCTCTCCACATTCGGCACCGGCACAAACTACACGACCAAATGACCGAGGACCTACGGGTTGCCCCGATCATGTCCCCGGGCATGCACCGGCCGGAATCCGGTTGTTCGTGTCGCTTGTTCCGTTCTGTGGCCCGTCACACCGATGGGCCGGCGTCAAGGGTAGCCTGCCTGTATGGCTGATGTCCCGCGCGACACTTCCTCACCACGCGCCTACGCCGCGCTGGGGTGGAGCGTCCTGGCGCTGACCCTCATCGTCATCTTGGGCGGTGCGGTGGTGCGCGCCACCGGCTCGGGAGCGGGATGCGGCGAGACGTGGCCGCGGTGCCGGGGGCACCTCATCCCGTTCAGTCCCACCTCCGAGACACTCATCGAGTTCACCCACCGGTTGACGACGGTGGCGCTGGCGATTGCCATCGTCGCCCTCATCGTGTGGACCCGGCGTCTCTTCCCTCCCCATCATCGGGTGCGGCGCACGCTGTGGGTGGCACTGGGGCTCTTCGTGCTCGAGTCGTTGATCGGAGCGTCGCTCGTGGTGTTCGGCTGGGTCGACACCGACGCCTCGATCGGGCGGGCGCTGGTCGTTCCGCTCCACCTCGCCAACACCTTCCTGCTCGTCGCCGCCCTCGCCTTGGTGGCGCACTTCGGGGGAGGCGGGGAGCGGTTCGAGGTGCATCTGGAGCGGCCGTGGGATCGCCGGGTGCTCGGTGGCCTGGTGATCATCCTCGTGATCGCCGCGTCGGGGGCGCTCAACGCCCTCGCCGACACGCTGCACGAGGCCGAGTCGGTGGTGGGTGGGATCCGGGCCGAGTTCGGGCGGGCGGCACCG
>JASFUV010000232.1:0-3351 GCA_050050155.1 Acidimicrobiia bacterium
GGCATGCCGTGGTGCCACAGCTCGAGGTAGAGCCGTCCCGGGAACAGCTCCCGGAGCCGTGCCGCCTCCTCCATCGCCCCGGCGAGATCCCCTGCCTGGGCGGCCCGCGGCACCGCCCCGTGGCGGCAGCCGGTGAGGGCCACCAGGTCGCCGTCGCGGGAGGCCGCCGCGAGGTCGACGCCGTCGTAGACGGGGATGTCCTTGCGGCCCCGGTACTGGCCGCGGGTGATGAAACGGCTCAGAGCGGCGTACCCGGCGGGATCGGGGGCGAGCAGCACGAGGTGGTCGGTGGGAGGGGTCGCGACCGGCTTCTGGCCGTGCATGCGCCGCACCCGGCCCCGGCGATGCACCGTCTCCGCTCCCGGCACGGCGTCGGACCGTTGGGGTGTCGCCGCCGGCGGCGACTCCCTGGGCATCCCCACCTCGGTTCCGTACACCACCGGCAGGCCGGCCTCCCGGGCCGCCTGGTGCATCTTGACCACGCCGCGGAACCCGTCGTGGTCGGTGATGGCCAGGGCGGTGTAGTCCAGTTCGACGGCCCGGGCCACCAATGCGGCCGGGTGGGAGGCTCCGTCCTGGAAGCTGAAGTTGGTGTGGCAGTGGAGCTCGCCGTAGCGTTCCATCCCCTCATGATATCGAACGTATGTTCGATATGGAGAGAGGCGCGGTTCCCCGTCGCGGCGTAGGCTGGAGGCATGACCGAGTTCGCCGTCCGCATCGCCAACCGGCCCGGTCAGCTCGCCGAGCTGGCGCAGCGGCTGGCCGAGGCGGGTCTCAACATCGAGGCCCTCACCACCTACGTCAGCGGCGACGACAGCGTGGTGCGCCTCATGGTCGACAACGAGGACGCCGCCCGCCGGGTCCTCGTCGAGAACGGCGTCCCTTTCGAGGAGCGGAAGGTCCTCGCCACCCTCATCCCCAACGAGCCGGGGGCGCTCGCCGCCATGACTCGCCGCCTCGCCAACGCCGGGGTCAACATCGAGGCGATGTACCTGCTGCACACCTCCTGCGACGAGCTTCGGTTTGCCCTCGCGGTCGACGATCACGATCGCGCCCGGGATCACCTCGCCCTCTGAACCGCCGGCCCGACGCAGGCCGCTCCACTCTCTTCACCTCCCTCCCCACTCCCTCGGGATGAAATTGCAATGCCTGCTAATCTTGTAGTAGGTTCTAAACCTAGAAAGGATTGTAGCTTTGGCGAGTCTGCGTGATCGGAAGAAGGAGGCGGCGAGACACCGCATCATCGCCGTCGCCGATCATCTCTTCGCGGAGGACGGCTTCGACGCCACGACGATGGAGGACATCGCCGCCGCCGCCGAGGTCTCCGTCGGCACCCTCTACAACTACTTCGGCTCCAAGACCGCCATCCTGCTCGCCGCGGTCGAGGAGGACACCGAGGAGTTGCTCAAGCGGGGATCCGCCGTCGTCGCCGAGCCGGGGACCGACCCCGTCGCCGCGGTCCAGCGTCTCATCTCCACCTACGCCGAGGCCTTCTCCTCATGGGATCGAGGACTCCTCCAGGAGGTGATGAGCGTCGCCTTTCGCCGCGGCGGCGCCGAACTCACGAGGGAACTGGCCGAGCTCGACATGCGGATCGTCGAGCAGATGGTCGCCTTCCTCACCCCATTCCAGGAACGCGGCGCCATCCGCTCCGACCTCGCCCTCGAGGAGGTCGCGCTGTTGCTCTACTCGATCCTCGGCATCCACCTCTTCATCTACCTCTCCATGGAGGGGATCACGGAATCCGCCCTCCTCACGCAACTCAACCGCCAGATCAGCATCGCGTTCGAGGGTCTGGCATCGCACGAGCAGAAAGCGAACTACGTATGACGATCACGTTGACCGGAGTCTGGAAGACATTCGGCGAGGGACACACCGCGGTGCACGCACTGCGCGACATCGACCTCGTCTGCCCCCAAGGTGACTTCACCGTCATCCTCGGGCCCAGCGGCTCCGGCAAGACGACCCTCCTCAACCTGGTCGGCGCCATCGACGACGTCACCAAGGGCAGCATCGAGGTCGACGGCCTCGACCTCGCCCACCTCGACACCGACGGCAAGGTCAAGTACCGCAGGGAGGGCGTCGGGTTCGTGTTCCAGTTCTTCAACCTGATCCCGACCCTCACCGCCGCCGAGAACGTCGAACTGGTCGCCGACCTCATCGCGAGCGACGGGGAGGAGCGCACCCGCGAGGTCCTCGCACAGGTGGGCCTCGCCGATCGCATGCACCACTTCCCCGCCCAGCTCTCCGGTGGCGAGCAGCAGCGGGTCGCCATGGCGCGGGCCCTGGTGAAACGCCCCTCGATCCTCCTCTGCGACGAGCCCACCGGCGAGCTCGACTTCGAGACGGGCCGCATGATCTTGGCGCTCCTGAAACGGGTCAGCAAGGAACACGGCCAGACGGTGCTCCTCGTCACCCACAACGCCGCCATCGGTGACATCGCCGACCGGGTGCTGCGGCTCCGCTCCGGAAAGATCGTCGACGACACCCGCCACGACTCGCCTCTCGAGGCAGAGGCCCTGACATGGTGAGCCCGCTGTACCTCAAACTGTGGCGGGACATCGGCCGCCACCGGGCCCAGTTCATCGCCATCACCCTGACCATGTTCCTGGGGGTGACGATCTTCGGCGCCACGTACGACTCGTTCCGCAACCTCGAGGCGTCCTACTCCTCGACGGCCACCGAGTACCGGTTCGCCAACCTCACCGTCCACGGCGGCGACGTCAACGGCGTGGCGCAGGAGGCGGCGAACATCACCGCGGTGGACGCGGTCGAGGTCCGCACCGTCGCCGACATCCCCCTGCAAGTGGGCGACGTGAAGCTGCTGGGGCGGATCGTGAGCGTGCCGGCGGGCGGCCAGCCGGCGGTCAACGAGCTCAAGGTCACCAGCGGCTCGTACTTGGATCCCGCCGTCCCCGACGGGGTCCTCGTCGAGCAGCACATGGCAGACCACTTCCATCTGACCCCGGGGGACACCCTCCAGGTCCTCTCCGGCTCGAGCTGGACCCAGGTGACGGTGCAGGGCGTCGTGTCCTCCCCCGAGTACATCTGGCCGGCCCGCAACCGGCAGGAGATCATCACCACCCCGGACAACTTCGGGGTGATCTTCCCTTCCAACGCCCTCGCCGCCACCTTGGCGCCGAGCCCGCAGAACGAGGCGGTCTTCTACTACACCGGGGGGGACCCCAACCCGCAAGCCACCACCCAGCTCACCGCCAAGGCGCACCAGCTCGGCGCCACCGACATCTACACCAGGGCCGAGCAGCCCTCCAATGCCGGGCTCTCCGAGGACCTCAAGGGGTTCCAGGAGATGGCCATGTTCTTCCCGATGATGTTCCTGCTGGCGGCCGG
>JASFUV010000233.1:0-3313 GCA_050050155.1 Acidimicrobiia bacterium
TGCGTGCTGCGCTGACCGGCTGACGGGCAAGGAGTGCGCGCAGCGGCACATTCCGGCACCTGTCGGATCTCAACTGTGGGCTGTGAGGCCGCGTTTCGATGTACTGCAGCCCTGGGTTGGGTGCATGGTCAGGGGGTGCGGGGCTCCAGGTAGGTGTCGTCGAGGGAGAGGTAGAGCTCCTCTTCCTGGTCGAAGTGGAGGCGCAAGATGGCGTGGAGGCTGTGCAGCACCCGCCGCACGTCCCGCAGCTCGAGGGCATCCGGTCCGTCGCCGCCGAGGCCCTCCACCAGACGGTGGTAGAGACCGGCGAGGTGGAAGATCTCGCCATGGGTCCGGCTCAGCGGCGCCAGCGGGTCATCGCCCCCGATGAGGGCGGTGAGTTGCGGGTAGACCTCCCGCTCTTCTCCGAGCTCGTGGGGAAGGACCTCGTCCCTGAGGAACCGATCCATGCGCTCCAGCTCCGTCCTCGCCTCCTCGGGGGAGATGCGATCGACCCGGTCCGCCACCACCTCGAGCTGATCAAGCGCCGGCATGAGGTGATCGTGCTCGGCGCGGAGCCGCTCGGACATCCCCGCCGGAAGCTGGTGGCGGGACGTCCGGAAGTCGTGCTCGCGCAACGCCCGCAGCGCATTGAGGATGGCGACGACGTCGATCCCCTCCTGGAGCAGCGCCCCGAACACCGGGGGGAGGAGGCCCACCGACGCCACCCCCATGGCGACCAATGACATCCCCATGCCGATGAAGGCGCTCTGGGCGGCGATGCGGCGCGATCGTTGCGAGATCGTGATCGCCTCGGCGAGCCGGTCGAGGCGATCGACCACCAGCACCGCGTCCGCCGCCTCCGACGAGGAGGTGGCGCCGCGGGCTCCCATCGCCACCCCGACGTCGGCGGCGGCGAGGGCGGGGGCGTCGTTGATGCCGTCGCCCACCATCACGGTCGTTCCCTCTGTCACCGCCCGCCGCACCGCGTCGACCTTCTCGGCGGGGGAACGCTCCGCCAGCACCTGATCGACCGAGAGAGCGGCCCCGACCGACTCGGCCACCATCGGATGGTCCCCGGTCGCCATGACCACCCGCGTGATGCCGGCCCGGCGCAGCAGGCGCAGGGTGCGGGGCGTGTCGGTGCGGAGCGGATCGTCCAGCTCGAACACCCCGGCGGGACGCCCGTCGACCGAGACGAACACACTCATGGTCGGCTCCCGGGCGGCCCGCCGCTTGTAGGCGAGCAGCTGTTCCCGACCCGCCTCGTCCTCGGCGACCCACTCGAGACTTCCCACCGACACCCGATGCCCGTCGACCTGCCCCGACACCCCGGATCCCGGCGTCTCGACCACGTCCGAAGGGAAGCTGAGATGGAGGCTGCGTTCCCGGGCCGCCCGCACCAGCGCCGTGGCGAGCAGGTGGTTCGACATCTGATCGAGCGACGCCGCCAGGCGGAGCACCTCGCCGGCGTCGTTCCATTCCCCCAGCAGCACCGCTCCCGCCACCCGGGGCTGGCCCATCGTGAGCGTGCCCGTCTTGTCGACGATGAGGATGTCGGCGTCGGCGAGGCGCTCCAGCACACCGCCGCCCTTGATGATGATCCCCCGCCGCGCCGCACGGGAGATACCGGAGACGATGGCGATTGGGACCGCCAGCAGCAGCGGGCAGGGGGTCGCCACCACCAGCACGGCGAGGGCCCGCACCGGATCGCCGCTGATGACCCAGGCGGCGCCGGCCATGAGCAGGGTGAGCGGCACGAACCCGAGGGCGTACCGGTCCGCCAGGCGGGAGGTGGGGGCCTTCGATTCCTGCGCCGCCCGCACCAGCCGGATGATCCCGGCGTAGGTGCTGTGGTCGGAGGAGGCTGTGGCGACCATCGAGAGGGTCCCGGCGCCGTTGACGGTGCCGCTCTGAACCCGGTCGCCCTCGCTGCGCTCGACCGGGCGGGCCTCCCCGGTGAGGGCGGATTCGTCGATCACCGCGACCCCTTCGGCCACCACCCCGTCCACCGGAAGCACCTCACCGGGCTTGACCACCAGCCGGTCGCCCGGAACCACCTCCTCGATGGCGACGGTGACGATCGTGCCGTGCTGAGAGCGGTGGGCGACCTTCGGGGCGCGAGACAGGAGGGTGGTCAAGTCCCGTTCCGCCCGGGCGGCGGCGTAGCCGTCCAGCGCCTGGCCGGTCGCCAGCATCAGTCCAATGATGGCGGAGGTGAGGAACTCGCCGAGAGCGAGAGCGCCCCCGATGGCGAGCAGCGCCACGATGTCGAGCCCCACCTCCCGCCGCCGGACGCTCGCGACGAAGCCGGCGAGGAGCGGCAGCAGCGCCACCACCCCGCCGGCGGCCCACGCCGCCTCGGCGCCGCCGGAAGCCCCGACCGCCCAAGCGACCGCACCTCCCGCAAGAGCGACGACCGTGAGGGCGAGGACGAGGCGGGTTCCTGTCTGCGATGTCACTTGGCATCCTCCGGGCGCGGTCGACTGCCGCAAGGGCGTCTTTGCGCCGAATGCTAGATTCCCCGGCATGGCCTTTCCCCTTCCGCTCGACGCCCGTGTCTATGTCGCGGGCCATCGCGGCCTCGTCGGCTCCGCAGTGGTGCGCCGGTTGGAGCAGGAGGGATTCACGAACCTGCTGACGCCGGGCCGTGCCGACGTCGACCTCCTCCGCCAGGACGCGGTGGAGCGCTTCTTCACCACCGAGCAGCCCGAGTACGTCTTCCTCGTCGCCGGCACGGTCGGCGGGATCATGGCAAACAGCACCCGGCCGGCGGACTTCGTGTACGACAACGTCATGATCGCCGCCAACGTGATCGCGGCGGCCCACCGCTTCGAGGTGACCCGGCTCCTCTACCTGGGGAGCTCGTGCATCTACCCCAAGTTGGCCCACCAGCCGATGGGGGAGGATCAGCTCCTCGGCGGGTACCTGGAGCCCACCAACCAGCCCTACGCCATCGCCAAGATCGCCGGGATCGAACTCATCGAGTCGTACCGCCGCCAGCATGGCGACGACTTCATCTCCGCCATGCCCACCAATCTCTACGGCCCGGGCGACAACTTCCACCCGACCGACTCACACGTTGCGGCGGCCCTGATGCGGCGCTTCCACGAGGCGAAACTCAACGGCGACACCGAAGTGGTGGTGTGGGGGACCGGTGCGCCGAAGCGGGAGTTCCTCTACGTCGACGACCTCGCCGACGCCTGCCTCTACTTGATGGGCCACTACGCCGGTCCCGGGCACATCAACGTCGGGACCGGAGAGGAGGTGTCGATCCGCCGGCTCGCCGAGCTGATCCGGAACATCGTGGCGCCCGAGACCGCGCTGGTGTGGG
>JASFUV010000234.1:0-3312 GCA_050050155.1 Acidimicrobiia bacterium
CGGCCAGTGGTCCTCAACGTGTGGGCCTCCTGGTGCTTGCCGTGCCGTTCCGAGGCTCCCCTCCTGGAACAGGCAGCCGCCGAGTACGCCGGCACCGTCGACTTCATCGGCCTCGACGTGCGCGACGACCAGGACGGCGCCCGCAGCTTCATCGCCGAGTTCTTCCCCGGCGCCGCCATCACCCAGCTCCACGATCCCGGCGGCGACATCCCGGTCGCCCTCGGAGGCTCCCGGGGGGTGCCCCTCACCTTCTTCTACGCCTCCGGCGGGGAGCTGGTGACCCTCCACAGCGGGGTGATCGACGAACGCACGCTCGCCCTCGAGATCGACGAGATCGTGCGCCGGGACGGGACCTAGCGCGTGGAGTTCACCCTGCTCGCGGCGGCTGCCGCCGCCTTCGTCCTCGTCATCGCCGAGCTGGCGTGGGAGCGGAGGCACGAGGTGCCGGGGTCGGGCCGGGATCTCGTGGAGATCGCCTTCACCGCGGCCGTCACCGGCATGCTGGCGGGGCGCCTCGCCGCGATGGTGGGCGACGGCGTCAACCCGATGCTGCACCCGGCGGACATCCTCATCGTCCGCGGGGGCGTCGCCACGGGGCCGGCGTCGCTCGGCGCTCTCGCCTGGATCGCATGGGCCGGGAGGCACCGGCTGTGGCAGGTCGCAGATGGACTCTCCGCCGCGGCCCTCGCCGGCCTCGCCGGTTGGCACGCCGGGTGCCTCGCCCGCCACGCCTGTCTCGGAACGCCATCGGATCTGCCGTGGGCGTACGCGCAGCGCGGGGGCGGGGTGACCCGCCACCCCGTCGAGCTGTACGCCGCGGTGCTCCTGGCGGTGGCGGCGGTGGCGATCGCGCTCTGGAGGTGGAAGCGGCCGCCCCGTCCCGGGGTGGCGGCTTCCCTGGCGCTCGCCGCCGCCGGCGCGGTCCGCCTCGTCACCGAGCCGCTCAGACCATCCCTCGCGCACGAGCCGGTGGCGTGGTACCTGGCCGCCGTCGTCGCCGGGCTCGGCGTCGCGTGGTGGCGGGCGAGACGACCTCGTCGGGGAACCTCCCCGGCTCCGTGATCGGTCAGCTGCGTTTGCGGCGCAGCAGCCTGCCCAGCGTGTGCTCCTCTTCGTACACCTCTCGCTGCGGCGGGGCCGGCGCAGCGGCGTCCCCGCCGGACGGCGTTCCCTCGTCGCCCGCTGCGCCGCGTGCCGGTTCCGATCCGGCGGCCGGAAGCGGGTCCGTTGCCAGCGCCTGCACCGGAGCCCTCTTCTTCCTCCGGAACGCCGCCCGCCACATCGCCAGATCGCCGCGGCCCACCACGAGACGCCGCAGCGCGACGTCGAGCAGGAAGAGGGCGAGCGCCAGCGCCGCCAGCCAGGGCCACAGGCCGATCTCGGCGGCGCCGCGGCGGGGGGCCGTCTCGTAGGCGGCAACCGCCTCGGGATCGAGCCGCCCCCCGGTGGCATCCGCCACGTCGCCGGCGAGCGACGGGTCGGCCTCCCGGAAGGCGAACTCGTCGGAGTACCCGGCGACCACGCCGCTGCTGCCCGACGCCACGACCGCTCCCCCGTCCTCCACCTGGACCGCCACCCAGTAGGCGCCCGCCGCGGCCACCGGGACCCGGGCTTCGAACCGTGATTCGCCGGTGCGCTGCATCGGCACCGCGGTGATCTCGCCGTCCCCGGCCCGCACCTGGGCGACGGCGACCGCGTCGAGGGAGGTGGCGGCGTCGAACCCGATCGAGAGGGTGCCGCCGTCGAACCGGACGTCGGGTGGCGTCTCCCGCCCCGACGGAAGGACGTCGCTCACGACCCGGCCCCAGAAGTCGACGTAGCCGTCCCACGACAACCAGTCTGCCGACCAGCGGCCGGTCGCGTCGGAGGTCCAGGCGGTCGCCCTCCCCAGGCCGCGTTGCCAGCTGGCCAGCAGCGGATCCCCGGGGCCGACCTCGAGGGTGACCTGGGCGGCGGTCTTGGGTCGGGTCAGCACGTACCCCTGGAGCGGCGGCGAGGCGGTCAGGCCGCTCGTCACCTGAGAGGCGGCGCCCAACGCCGGCAGGAACGAGCCCTCGGCCACGAGGGGCCGCGCCACCCGCAGCGTCTCTTCGACGAAGATCTCCGGCACCGCGTCAAGGTCCCTCCCTGGGTAGAACTGACCGCCGCCGAGCGCCGCCATGCGGCGCAGCATCTCACCGGTGCCTTCCCCGGTGCCGAGGACCGACAGGGTGATGCCGTCGTCCGCGATGTCCTGCGCCACGTCGAGGAGATCGGGATCGTCGCCCCACCCGTCGGTGAACAGGACGATGTGGCGGATCTCCTCGGGGGCGTCCTGGAGGGCGGTGAGGGCTTCGCGCAGCGCCGTCGAGATCTCGGTGTCGCCTTGCGGCCTCAGGGAGGCGAGCGCCTCGTCGATGGCGGCCCGATCGGGCTTCGTCTCCAGCGGCAGCGCCCAGCGGGTCCCCGAGGTGAACGCCAGGACCCCGATCCGGTCGGTGTCCTGCAGCGCCTCGATCGCCAGCCCCGCCCCGGCCCGCGAGATGTCGGTCTTGTTGACGCCCGACTGGATCGTCTCGTTGTGGCGCTCCATCGACTCGCAGTGGCAGGCGGCCATGGAACCCGAGGTGTCGATGACGAGGACCTCGGCCACAGGCTGGCGCCGGACCAGGTCGTCGGGGTCACCGCTCACCGGGAGGATCTCCTCGAGCGCAGAGTCCTGATAGTCGCCCAGCCCGTACGCCTGGTCGCCGCCCACCACGACCAGTCCCCTGCCCAGATCCTCGACGTAGGAGGCGAGATCGGCGGCCACCTCGTCGCCCGGGTTCGGCACGTTGACCAGCACCACGCCGTCGTAGGAGAGGAGGCCGCCGGCGTCGGGCACCGCGGTGAGGACGTCGGCCTCCATCCCGGCCGCCTCCAGCGCCGCGGCGAGGGCCTCACCGTCACCGATCTTGCCTTCCACCACCGCCACCTGAGCCGGCCCCAGGACGTGGACCAAGGCCTCGCCCCGATCGTTCTCCGGCACCCGATCGAAGCCGGCGGCCACGGTCGCAGACACCCGCAGCACCCCACTCGACGAGGCGGGCACCTCCACCGCCACCCGGTTGGTCCCGGCCTCCAACTCCACGGGTACCTCCAGCTCGGTGTCGCCTGCGGCGACGGTCACCAGCGCCGGCCCGGCAGAGGTCGCCTCGATGACGACCTCGACCGGAACGGTCTCGCCCTCGCGTGCGGTGGACGGGGCGTCGACCCGGTCGATCAGGGCGTCGAGCGAGCGCCCGGTCACGAGGGACACCACGTCGACGGCGATCCCGGCGTCCGCCAGCTCAC
>JASFUV010000235.1:0-3309 GCA_050050155.1 Acidimicrobiia bacterium
ACCACCTCGGAGTCGTCAACGACGTCACCGGGCTCGACACCGCCGCCATGCACCGGATCGCGACCGAGCTCGGGTTCTCAGAGACGATCTTCGTCGATTGGCGGGCCGGCGGGATCCCCCGGGTCCGGATCTTCACCCCGGTCGACGAGCTGCCCTTCGCCGGGCATCCGCTGGTCGGCGCCGCCTGGTCCCTCAACCAGATGGGCCCGGGCGGGGTGGACCGTCTCGTCTGCGGAATCGGTGAGGTGAGGGTCCGCCTCGACGGCGACGTCACCTGGATCGATACCGATTTCGACCCGGCGGCGGCGCGCCGCAGTGACGAGGTGGCCCTGGCGGCCGAGGCGCGCCTTCCCGTCCCGGTGGCGGCGTGGCGGGTGGCGATGCCGAAGGACTACCTCCTGCTCGAGCTGGGGTCGGTATCCGATGTGGCGGAGGCGGATCCGGGCATGGCGGTGCTGGCCCGCCACTTCGGGACCATGATCTACGCCCGCCGTGGGAGCCGGGTCCGGACCCGCTTCTTCACCCCCGGCTTCGGCATCGATGAGGATCCGGCGACCGGGAGCGCCGCGGTGGCGCTCGCCATCGCCCTCACTGCGGGTGGGGAGCCGGCGGGCGCCCTCGAGATCGACCAGGGCGCCGAGATCGGCCATCCCAGCCACATCGCGCTGCGCTGGGGGGACGGTGTCGCTTCGATCGGTGGCACGGTCCGCCGCGACGAGGTCCGCCACCTCGAGGTGTGAGGCGGCGACCCGGTCCGGCTACCTCGTGTGACAAGGGCGGGCGCAGTGAAAGCAACCGTCGACGTTGTCGAAGTACTTCCGCGCTTCAGCAACGGCTTCGTGGCAATCCGCGTGGTCGCCAAACGGAATCCGATGGTCAGGGCTTGGGAGCGTGGGACAGCCGGCATCGAGATTGTGCACTTCGTGCTCGCCGGTCGGTTGCGGTTCGCTGTTGACGCAGTACCTGGACATGGTGATCCTCCGGTCTCGACTCGCCTCCTGACAGTATCTGGAGGCCACCCGAGCGTCAATCGTGAGACCGATCGATCCGGCCCGGGTGGGCGGCGGTCGTCCGAGTCGACGCGGCGACCGAATTCCGCGACCATCCACTCCACCACGTCGAGCTGGGAAGCCATGACCGCACATGCCACCGCACCGGCCTCCTCGGCCAACCTCGGGCCGGGCTTCGACTGCCTCGCCCTCGCCCTGGAGCTGCGGTGCCATGTGGAGGCCGAGGTGAGCGACGAGTGGCTGCTCGACGAATACGACACGGTGGTGCCGTTACCTGCCGGGGACATGGTCCGCCGGGCGGTGGAGGCCGCGGTGGGACGTCCGATGCGGCTCGCCATCCGTAACGAGGTGCCCCGCACCCGCGGGCTCGGTTCGAGCTCGGCGGTCACCGCGGCGGCGGCCGCGGCGGCGATCCGTGCCGTCGGGGAGGAACCCACCTCCGAACGTCTCTTCGAGATCGTCACCGCCCTCGAGGGACACGGCGACAACGCGGCTGCGGCCACCTACGGGGGCCTCGTGGTGGTGTCCGGCGACCGGATCCGCCGGCTCACCCTCGCCCCAGAGCTGAAGGTCGTGGTCGGGATCCCCGATCATCATCTCTCGACCCGCCAGGCGCGCGAAGTCCTTCCCCACGCGGTGCGCCTCAGCGCCGCGGCCCGCAACGTGGCCCGGGTGGCGTTCCTCGTCGAGGGACTCCGCACTGGCGATCCCGAGACGCTGGCGGCCGCCGGTGGCGACGAGCTGCACGAGGCGCTGCGGGCTTCACTGTCGCCGGTGACCGGCCAGATGATGGCCGCCGCCCTCGGGGCGGGAGCATTCCACGCTGCCTGGAGCGGCGCCGGTCCTAGCGCCATCGCCTTCGTCACCGACAGCACCCGCGACGCGGTGGTGGCCGCCATGGGCGAGATCGTGGGCGACGCCGGCGAGGTGCGCGTCCTCCCCGTGGCGACCGAGGGGTGGACCTAGGCCGTCGGGGTCAGTGCGTGATGTGCCATTCGGCGGCCCGTGCCGCCACCGCGGCCGCGATCTCGTCGCGGCCGGCCCGGTACTCGTCGGGCCCGCCCAGGTAGGGGTCCTCGACGGGAAGCCCGTCGGGGCGGAGCAGGAGCACCCGGCCGTCGAGATCGGCGAACCGGGCGAGGATCTGGTCGCGGTGCTCGGGCGTCATCACGTAGATGAGGTCGGGATCGCGGGCCACCAGGTCGTCAAGCGCCGTCGAACGATGCCCTGAGACGTCGAGCCCAACCTCGGCCATGGCGTCGATGGTGCCGTCGGTGGCAGGCATTCCCGCCGAGCCGAGCGTGCCCGCCGAGGCGAAGCGGATCCCCGACGCGCCATGGCGGATGCGGGCGAACGCCTCCGCCATGGGGGAGCGGCAGCGGTTGGCGGTGCAGACGAACCCGATGAGCATGTGACGACGCTAGCGGCGGCGTGCCCTGCGGCGAGCGCGGTCGGCCGGTGTCGGCGGGTCGGACCGTCCCGATCGGCGGCGGTCGACGAGCACGATGACGGCGGTCACCACGAGGGCGGCGCCGATGATGCCGATGGCGGCAAGCATGTTCTCCAGCAGATCGGGCGCGATCAGCAGCACCAGGCCGAGGCCGGCCATCATCGATCCCGACATCAGCTTGAGGACCCTGCCTTCCCGTTCGCTGAGCTTGCGGGACCCGAGGGTGCCGACGAACACCGCCACGATGACGAGCAGCGGGATGATGTACACGACGTTGTAGAAGGCGAGGTACCCGTAGTAGGCCGGGGTTGAGAGGTCGCTGAGGGTGAGGACTCTGGTGTAGACGAGCGGGAACCCGGCGGTGCAGAGCAGCTCGTAGCTGTTGGCGGCGATGGCGAGCGTCACCGTCCCGGCGATCACGGGGAGCATGGCGCCGGCGGTGGTGAGGCGCCGCATTCGGGTGAACAGGCCCGGCTTCTTCTCGTCGGGGATGGAGAGGGAGAGGCCCTTCCCGGGGAGGAAGTAGTCCTTGATGTTGATCACGGCGAGCACCAGGGCGATCGCCCCGGCGATGGCGGTCACCCACCGCAGCTTCCCCGTGACGAGGAAGACGTTGAGCCAGGCGGCCATGAAGGCGAAGTACATCACCCCCGAGAACAGGATGAAGATGCCGCCCACCAGCGCCATGCGCCACCGGCTCCGGGCGTGCACCAGGAGGCTGAGCAGGAACAGCAGTACGAAGAAGGCGCACGGGTTGAAGGCGTCCAGGCCGGCGACGATGAGGGTGAAGATCGGCAGCGACACCGAGTCGGGATCGACGTCGCCGAGCACCGGCAGCGACAGATCGTC
>JASFUV010000236.1:0-3308 GCA_050050155.1 Acidimicrobiia bacterium
CGATGCCGTCCGCCCCCCGCCGGGACCATCGTCGCCCGCAGCGGGTGACCGTCGATGGTTCCCACCACCGGGATGTGACCCTTGGCGCCGAACGCGATGCTGACGTCGGAGGGCACCGCCACCGCGTAGGTGACACCCTGTCGGGTCACCTCACCGTGGAAGCTCCTCGTCGTCGGCATGGTGCATTGTCGCAAACGGGGCCGGCCCATGTTCGGCGAATCCGGCCTCTTTCCTGCCCGGGGAGGAAGTCGGGTCTCGTGTACAGTCGGGGTCACCGCCGAGACCCTGCGGGAGAGACCGGGCCCCGGCCCGGCGCCGAAGGAGCAACCGCCCCGGCAAACTCTCAGGCACCGGTACCGCAGGGATGAGGTACATCTGGAAAGAGGGTCGACCGCGACCCCGCCGAAGGGGCAAGCCGCCACGGCGGTGAATCTCTCAGGCACCGCTGACAGATCGGGGCGACGTCCGCTCACGCGTCGCCGCAGCACCGATCGAGGAGCCAAGAGAATGACCCTTCCTCCCCCCGAGCAGAGCCAGGCCGCCGACTTCGAGCGCCGTCACATCGGACCCGGCGATGCGGACATCGCCGCCATGCTCGCCTCGGTCGGGATCGCATCCCTCGACGACCTCATCGACCGCGCCGTGCCTCCCAGCATCCGCAGTTCCCGTCCCCTCGACCTTCCCGCCGCGGGGTCCGAACCGGAGGTGAGGGAACGGATCCGGCGCATCGCGGCCCGCAACCAGGTCTTCACATCGCTGATCGGGCTCGGGTACTCGGGCACGCATCTCCCGGCCGTGATCCAGCGCAACATCCTCGAGAACCCGGGCTGGTACACCGCCTACACCCCGTATCAGGCGGAGATCTCGCAGGGACGGCTGGAGGCCTTGCTGAACTTCCAGACCGCCGTCGCCGACCTGACCGGCATGGAGGTCGCCAACGCCTCGCTGCTCGACGAGGCCACCGCGGCCGCCGAGGCGATGACGATGCTGCGCCGCCTCTCCTCCCGTGACGGTGGGTTCTTCGTTGATGCCGGTTGTCATCCCCAGACGATCGAGGTGGTGCGGACCCGAGCCGAACCGCTCGGGATCCCGGTCGCGGTCGGCGACCCGGAGCGAGAGCTCGACCCGGATGGGACCTACGGGGCGCTGCTGCAGTATCCGGGCAGCAGCGGGACGGTCCGCGACGACCGCGATCTCATCGCCCGCCTCGGCGAGGCGGGCGTGCTGGTGGCCGTCGCCGCCGACCTGCTCGCTCTGACACTGCTCACCCCGCCGGGGGAGATGGGAGCCGACGTCGTCGTCGGGACATCCCAGCGGTTCGGGGTCCCGCCGATGTTCGGGGGGCCCCACGCCGGCTACCTCGCCACCCGCACGGCATCGATCCGCGCCGTCCCCGGACGCCTCGTCGGGGTCAGCAAGGACGGGGCCGGGCGGACGGCGCTGCGCCTCGCCCTCGCCACCCGGGAGCAGCACATCCGCCGCGAGCGCGCCACCTCCAACATCTGCACCGCCCAGGTGCTGCTGGCGATCATCGCCGCCATGTACGCCGTCTACCACGGCCCCGATGGACTGCGCCGCATCGCGCGGCGGGTGCACCGGCTCACCTCCCTGCTCGCCGCCGGGCTCGCCGCCGGCGGGGTCGAGGTGGTCAACGACACGTGGTTCGACACGCTCACGGTCCGGGTCCCGGGACGGGCCGAGGAGGTCGTCGCCGCGGCCGAGGACCGCAAGATCAACCTCCGGTTCGTCGACGTCGACACGGTGGCGATCGCCCTCGACGAGACGACCACCGTTCCCGTTGTGGACGCCGTTCTCGAGGCGTTCCTGGTGACGGCTCGGGTGGCGGACGTCGAAGCATCGGCACCCGACGGCATCCCGGCGGCGCTGGCGCGCACCAGCCCCTACCTCACCCATCCGGTGTTCCACCGCTACCGCAGCGAGACCGAGATGATGCGCTACCTGCGCCGGCTCCAGGCCAAGGACATCGCCCTCGACCGGTCGATGATCCCTCTCGGGTCGTGCACCATGAAGCTCAACGCCGCCACCGAGATGCTGCCGATCACATGGCCCGAGTTTGCCGCCCTTCACCCCTTCGCCCCGCTGGAGCAAGTGGCCGGCTACCTGGAGTTGATCGGCGACCTGGAGTCCTGGCTGGCGGAGATCACCGGCTACGACGCGGTGTCGTTGCAGCCCAACGCCGGCGCCCAGGGCGAATACGCCGGGCTCCTCGCCATCCGCGGCTACCACGAGAGCAGGGGCGAGGGGCATCGTGACGTGTGCCTCATTCCCGCTTCGGCTCACGGCACGAACCCGGCAAGCGCCGCCATGGCGGGCCTCGAGGTGGTGGTGGTCGACACCGACGAGCACGGCAACGTCGACCTCGCGGACCTCGAGGCCAAGGCGGAACGCCACGCCGACCGCCTGGCGGCGCTGATGATCACGTACCCGTCCACCCACGGGGTGTTCGAGCCGGGGGTCGTCGAGGTGTGCGAGACCGTGCACCGGCACGGCGGCCAGGTGTACATCGACGGCGCCAACCTCAACGCCCTCATCGGGGTGGCGCGACCGGGGGAGTTCGGCGGAGACGTTTCCCACCTCAATCTGCACAAGACGTTCGCCATCCCTCACGGCGGCGGCGGTCCCGGGGTGGGACCGATCGGGGTGAGGGCTCACCTCGAGCCGTTCCTGCCCGGCCATCCCCTCGTTCCCGACCAGGACGGATCGGGCGACGGCCTCGGGGCGGTGGCGGCGGCGCCGTGGGGCTCGGCCGGGATCCTCCCGATCTCCTGGTCCTACCTCGCCCTCATGGGCGGGCCCGGGCTGCTGCGGGCGACGCAGGTGGCGGTGCTGGCCGCCAACTACGTCGCGTCCCGCCTCGCACCCCACTTCCCGATCCTGTACACGGGGGCGCACGGTCTCGTTGCCCACGAGTGCATCGTCGATCTGCGCCCGGTCCGGGCGGAGACGGGTGTGACTGCCGACGACGTGGCGAAGCGGCTCGCCGATTACGGCTTCCATGCGCCGACGATGTCGTTCCCGGTCGCCGGCACCCTCATGATCGAGCCGACCGAGTCGGAGAGTCGGGCCGAACTCGACCGCTTCTGCGACGCCATGATCGCCATCAGGGGCGAGATCGACGCCATTGCCGCCGGCGCCATGCCCTACGACGACAGCCCGTTGCGCAACGCCCCCCATCCGGCCGAGGATCTCCTCGGGGCGGAGTGGACCCACCCCTATACCCGCGAGCAGGCGGCGTTCCCGGTGGCCTCCCTGCGCGACGACAAGTACTGGCCACCCGTGTCACGCGT
>JASFUV010000237.1:0-3306 GCA_050050155.1 Acidimicrobiia bacterium
CGACGACGAGATCGACGTCGTCATCACCGAGGTCGGCGGCACCGTCGGCGACATCGAGGGGCTTCCGTTCCTGGAGGCGATCCGCCAGATGCGCAAGGACGTGGGACGCTCCAACACCTGCTACATCCACGTCACGCTGGTGCCGTACCTGGAGACCAGCGAGGAGCTCAAGACGAAGCCGACGCAGCACTCGGTGGCGGAGCTGCGCTCCCACGGCATCCATCCCGATGTGATCGTGGTGCGCTCCGACCGCCCGATCGACGAATCCGCCACCCGCAAGATCAGTCTCTTCTGCGACGTCGAGTCCGATGCGGTCATCAACGCCGTCAACGTCGACAACATCTACTCGGTGCCGCTGATGCTCCACGACGGCGGCCTCGACGACGTGGTGTGCCGGGTCCTCGACCTCGACACCCCCGAGCCGGACCTGTCGGGGTGGGCCGGCATCGTCGAGCGGATGGCCCGCCACGACGAGGAGGTCACGATCGGCATCGTCGGCAAGTACATCGACCTGCCCGACGCCTACCTGTCGGTGGTGGAGGCGCTTCGCCACGGCGCCCTCGCCAACAACGTGAGCCTCGATCTGCGCTGGGTGCCCAGCGAGGAGGTGGAGGGGCTCCTCGCCGATTCGCACCTGGAGGGCATCCACGGCATCGTGGTGCCGGGCGGCTTCGGCTACCGAGGCGTCGAGGGCAAGATCCAGGCGGTGCGTCACGCCCGTGAGGAGGGGGTGCCGTACCTGGGCCTGTGTCTCGGCCTGCAATGCGCCGTCATCGAGTTCGCCCGCCACGTCGTGGGCCTCAACGGCGCCCACAGCTCCGAGTTCGACCCGATGGCGACCCATCCCGTCATCGACCTGATGGACTCCCAGCAGGACGTCGAGGACATGGGCGGCACGATGCGCCTCGGGGTGTACCCGGCGAAGCTGGAGGACGGGTCGCTCGCCGCCGAGCTGTACGGCAAGCCGCTCATCTACGAGCGGCACCGCCACCGCTGGGAGGTCAACAACCGCTACCGGCGTGACTTGGAGGAGGCGGGTCTCCGCCTCAGCGGCCAGTCCCCGGACGATCGCCTCGTCGAGGTGGTGGAGCTGCCGTCGCATCCGTACTTCATCGCCACCCAGTTCCATCCCGAGTTCACGTCCCGGCCCGACGCTCCTCATCCGCTGTTCGCCGGGCTGGTGCGGGCCGCCTTGGAGCGGAAGCGGCGGGTCGCGACGCCGGCCCCGGCGCGGGCGGACGTCTCGGTCGACGGCTGAGCCGCGTGGGAGACGCATCCGGCGGGTTCCGTGTCGTGGGGAGCCGCTCCCTGCTGTCGACGACGTTCCTGACCGTCGAGCAGCTCGATCTGCTGTCGCCCGACGGCCGCACCCTGCAACGGTCGGTGGTGCGGCATCCGGGCGCGGTGGCGATGGTGCCGATCCTCGACGACGCGGTGATCCTCATCCGCCAGTACCGGGCCCCGGTGGGACAGGACCTGCTGGAGATCCCGGCCGGGAAGCTCGACATCGCAGGGGAGGACCCGGAGACGGCGGCGGCGCGTGAGCTGGCCGAGGAGATCGGCTACCGGCCGGGCAGCCTCGAGCTGGTCGCCACGTTCTTCACCGGTCCCGGGTTCACCGACGAGCGGATGTGGACCTACCTCGCCACCGGCCTGGAGCCGGTGCCGATGGAGCCGGCCGGGGTGGAGGAGGAGCACTCCGAGGTGGTGACGGTGCCGCTGGCGGACGTGCCGGGGATGATCGCCCGCCGCGAGATCGAGGACGGCAAGACCCTGGTGGGGCTGCTCATCGCGCTGCAGCGAACCTGATGGACCTCGATCTCGGCGTCGAGGAGTTCCTGGCGGCGTTGGGGGCGGAACGGGGCCTGGCCCGCAACACGGTGGCCGCCTACCGGCGCGACCTCACCCAGTACCGGGCGTTCCTGGCCGAGCTGGGGGTCGAGGACGTCGACGCGGTGTTGGCCCCGCACGTGTCGGCGTTCGTGGCGCACCTCCACGACGCGGGACTGGCGCGGGCCACGGTGGCCCGCAAGGTGTCGGCGGTGCGGGGCCTGCACCGTTTCCTGGTGGCCGAGGAGCTGGCGGCGGCGGACCCGACGGTGCTGCTGGAGAGCCCGGGGCGGAGCCGCAGCATGCCGAAGGCGTTGACGGTCGACGAGGTGCAGCGCCTCCTCGACGCTCCCGATCGTGCCACGCCGCTGGGGAAGCGCGACGGCGCCCTGCTCGAGTTCCTGTACGCCACCGGGTCCCGGGTCAGCGAGGCGACGGCGCTCGATCTCCTCGACCTGGATCTCGACGAGGCGCAGGCGATCGTGACCGGGAAGGGGGCGAAGCAGCGGGCGGTGCCGCTCGGCTCGTACGCGGTGGCGGCGCTGCGCGCCTACCTGCCGGCCCGGCGCGAGATCATCGCCGGGCGACGCGATCCGGGGGCGGTGTTCGTCAACGGGAGGGGCGGGCGGCTCAGCCGTCAGGGAGTGTGGCGGATCATCCGCGGCCACGCCCGGAGAGCCGGGATCGACCCTGCCGAGGTGTCCCCTCACGTGCTGCGCCACTCGGCCGCAACCCACATGGTGGAGGGGGGCGCGGACCTGAGAACCGTCCAGGAACTGCTGGGTCACGCTAGTATCAGCACGACGCAGACGTATACGCGGGTCACCCCGCGTCACCTGTACGAAGTGTATGTCTCCTCGCACCCACGCGGAAGATAGCGAAGGCATGCATTCGGGTTTCGATCTCTGAGGAGTCATGGTCGTGAATGTCGAGCAAGCCGCATCCGTGTTGACGTCGGAGCGGTCCAAACTGGTCCGCCAGCTCGCAGACATGGGCGCCAACGAGCGTGGGGAGCTCACCGGCGAGGTGGAGTACGGGGAGGGATTCGCCGACGCCGCCGCGTCGACTGCGGAGCGCAGCGAGGTGCTCGGCATCGTCGGCAACCTGCACCGCATGCTGGTGAGCGTCGACGCCGCCCTCGCCAAGGTCGAGGCCGGCACGTACGGGCAGTGCGAGTCGTGCGGGAACCAGATCGACGACGATCGCCTCGAGTTCCGTCCCACGTCCCGCTTCTGCGTCGAGTGCAAGTCGAAACGGCACTGAGCCGGGTGGGATCGGTCAGTCTCCGTCACCTGGCGCGCCGCTTCTTCGAGGTGCTGCGAGCCCGCCCCCTCTCGCCCGCTCAGCAGGCGGAGGTGTCGGCGTGGTTGACGCCGCAGGAGCGGGACCTGTTCTGGGATCAGGCGGCGGCGGATCAACGCCACGCCTACGAGGTGGCGCGGCGGGTCCGGGCCACGCTCGGCGACGACGGGGTGG
>JASFUV010000238.1:0-3305 GCA_050050155.1 Acidimicrobiia bacterium
GAGGTCCCCGGCGGGGCACCCCACGCCTGGTTCATCGGATTCGGGCCCGTCGACGCCGGCGACGCCCCACAGATCGCCCTCGCGGTGCTGGTCGAATCAGGAGGCGACGCCGGAGAGAGCGCCTCGGGCGGGACGGTGGCCGCCCCCATCGCCAAGGCCGTGTTCTCGGAGTTCTTCGGAGTCGGGGAATGAGCCGCATCATCATGTGCGCAATCGTTCAGCCCCGTTACCATTCCCGGTCGTGACGGAATCCAGGGTCCTCTCGGGCCGCTACCGCATCATCGGCCACCTCGCTCGCGGGGGGATGGCCGACGTCTTCGAGGCCGAGGACCTCGCCCTCGGGCGGAGGGTCGCGGTCAAGATCCTCCACCAACGATTCGCCTCCGACGAGGCGTTCGTGGCGCGCTTTCGCCGGGAGGCCCAAGCCGCCGCCAACCTCAGCCACCCCAACATCGTCAGCATCTACGACTTCGGGGCAGAGGGTGATACCTACTACATGGTGATGGAGGTCATCGAGGGCCGCACCTTGCGCGACATCCGCAGGACCGAAGGCGCTCTGCTGCCCCGTCGCGCCGCCGAGATCGCCGCCGAGGCGGCCGCCGCCCTCACCGTCGCCCACCAGGCCGGAGTGTTCCACCGCGACATCAAGCCCGGCAACATCATGCTGACGCCCGACGGCAGCGTGAAGGTCACCGACTTCGGGATCGCCAGGGCCCTCGACGACTCCGAGGAACTGACCCGCACCGGGGCCGTGATCGGCACCGCCACGTACTTCAGCCCCGAGCAGGCGCAAGGCATGCCGGCCGACGCCCGCTCCGACATCTACTCGCTCGGGGTGGTGCTCTACGAACTGTTGTGCGGCCAGGCCCCGTTCACCGGGGAGAGCCCGGTGGCGGTCGCCTACCAGCACGTCTCCGAGTACGCGGTCCCGCCGAGCGGCATCAACCCCGACGTGCCTGCCGAACTGGAGGCCATCGTCGAGAAGACGATGGAGAAGGACCCGGACCGCCGCTACCAGACGGCGGCCGAGCTGCGCAATGATCTGCTCCGCTACCTGCGGGGCGAAGTGCCGACGTCGATGCCGGCCGAGACCGTCTCCCCCGCCGCACCCTCGCCTCCCGACTCGGCGGCGGCCACCCGCCTCATGACGACCCCGCCGCCCCCGCCCACGGTGCCTCCCGACGAGACGGCCCGCCACGTCGCCCAGTACCCGGCCGAACAACGCAGCCAGACCTCGTACATCCTGGCCATCGTGGCCCTGGTGCTCGTCCTCCTCGGCGGCATGTTCGTCCTGTGGCGCCTGTTGTCGTCCCCCAGTGGAGAGGAGCAGGCGGCGGCCACGATCACCGTGCCCAACCTCTCCGGCATGACGGCGAGTGAGGCGTTCCAGGAGATCACCGACCTCGGCCTGGTCCCGCAGCAGCGGGAGGAGCCGAGCGACACGATCGACAGCGGCATCGTCATCGGCACCGATCCGGCCGCCGGCGAGGAGGTCGAGCCCAACTCGGAGGTGGTCGTCGTCCTCTCCTCCGGGCTCGAGGAGTACCCGATCCCGCGCGTCATCGACGAGACCGAGGATGTGGCGCGCCAGCGCATCGAGGACGACGGCTTCCAGGTGGGCCAGGTGACGTACCAGGACAGCCAGGACTACGAGGCCGGGATCGTCTTCGACCAGCGGCCCAGCCCGGGGACGACCGCGTCCCCCGACACCGTCATCGACCTGTGGGTTTCCCAGGGGCCGCTGGTCCTCACCGTGCCCAGCCTCACGGGGACCACCGAGCAGACCGCCACCTCCGAGCTGACCCGGCAGGGGTTCCAGGACATCACGGTGGTCCCGGAGTACTCCAACGACGTGCTGGAGGGCTTCGTGATCCGGACCGACCCGGAGGAGGGGGCGCTGAGCCGCAGGGACGACACGATCACCTTGTACGTGTCGCAGGGTCCCGAGCCGTTCTCCCTCGATGACCTCACCGGGATGAACGAGACGGAGGCGAGGAGCTACGCCGCCGACCACGGCCTGGTCCTCATCGTCGATCCGGACACGGTCGACGTGACCGGCGCCAGCGGCCTCGACGGGCTCATCGCCGCCCAGGATCCCGAGGCCGGTGCCGAGGTCAAGTTCGGTGACGAGGTGCATGTGCAGCTCGGAGCCATCATCGAAGTGACCGTGCCGAGCCTGCTCGGGATGACCGAGGAGGAGGCCACGACCACGCTCGCCGAGTTCGGGCTCACCCTCAACGTCGTCGGGACCGTCGACGTCACCGTCGAATCGGGCCTCGAGAACCGGGTCGCGGAGCAGGACCCGATCGCCGGGAGTTCGGCGACGGACGGCTCCATCGTCGAGGTCCACCTCGGGAAGGTCCCGCCGCCGGAGCCGGACCCGACACCCTGACGAGTTCCGTGAGCGAGCGGCCATCGATCGAGGAGGAGCGCAACGCGGCGCTGCTCTCCTGGTACGCCGACCACCAGCGCTCCTTGCCCTGGCGGGGAAGCAGCGACCCGTACGTCGTCCTCGTCTCCGAGATGATGCTTCAGCAGACCCAGGTGAGCCGGGTCGTCGATCATTTCGAGCGGTTCGTCGCCCTGTTCCCGACGGTGGGCGACCTGGCCGCCGCCACCTTCACCGAGGTGCTCGCCGCCTGGGTCGGGCTCGGCTACAACACTCGGGCCAAGCGGCTCCACGAGGCGGCCCGGCGCATTGCCGAGGAGGGATGGCCCACCGATGCCGCCGGCCTCGAGGACCTGCCAGGGGTCGGCCCCTACACCGCCGCCGCGGTGGCGTCCTTCGCGTTCGGGCAGCAGATCGCGGCGGTCGACACCAACCAGCGACGGGTGCTGTCGCGCTGGCATGGCGAGGTGCTGTCCGGGTCGGGACTCGACGCGGTGGTGCAGCGCCACCTCCCTTCAGATGCCGCCGCCTGGAACCAGGCGGTCATGGATCTCGGCGCCCTGGTGTGCCGACCCCACCGGCCCGCCTGCGACGTGTGCCCGGTGGTCGACTGGTGCGCCGGGCCCGAGATCTACGCCCCTCCCCGCCCGCAGGGGAGGTTCGAGGGATCGGTGCGTCACGCCCGGGGAACGATCGTGCGGACGCTGGTGCGCCATCCCACCACGTTCGACGAGCTCTCCGAGGCGACAGGGCTGGCGCCGGACGACCTCGAGGATGTCCTCCTCGGGTTGGAGGACGACGGTCTCATCGTCGTCGACACCCCGGACGGCACGATCCGGATCGCCGACTGAACCGTCAGCGACCCTCCACCGCCGCGATGTTGCCGATCGAGCCGCGCCGCCGATGCTCGGCCAGC
>JASFUV010000239.1:0-3294 GCA_050050155.1 Acidimicrobiia bacterium
CGACGGAGTCGTTGGCTTTCACGCCGTAGAAGGCCTTGTCGATGCCTCGCAGGTCGACGGCGAGCGTGGCCTGGTTGACGGCGGAAGCCTCGAACATGGCGCCACATTAGTGCGCCCGCACCGACGCTTCTCATCGGACGAAGCGCGGGGTCGCGACCGTCGTCCCCCCTGGCATCAGGGGGGACCGGCGAGTGAGCCGAGGGGGGTGTGCGGTGGTGGTGTGAGCCGTGACCCTCCCCGAATCAGACGCCACCTGCGGTGGCGCTTCTTCGACCCTCCCTGCACAGCAGGGAGGGTGACAGAGATGCGAGAAGGGTGACACCGCAGGAGCCAAGCGAGCCGAGGGGTGTCACGCGGCAGGGCCCCGGACGGTGCCGGGGCCCTGCTCATCTGTCGCGATCGTCGAGCGGGTCAGCCGGTCGGGCTGCCGATCACGCCCTCGACGAAGTAGTCCATGGAGAAGATGTCACCGAGCGGCTGCTCGACGCCATCCTGGTTGACGATCGGGTCCGGCAGGACCTGGAACTCGCCGTCGATGATCTGCTGCTTACGCTCCAGGATCGTGTCCTGCATGTCCTGGGACACGGACGGACCGAACGGGGCGATGTCGACGGTGCTGTCGGCCATGTTCCCGTAGTACGGCGCGTTGGTCCAGGTGCCGTCCTGCACCGCCTCGGCGGTCTTCAGGTAGTAGGGGCCCCAGTCCCAGATGGCGGCGGTGAGCCAGCCCTCCGGGGCGAACTCACTCATGTCGGCGTTGTAGCCGACCCACTTGGCACCGGCCGCTTCGGCCGCTTGACCGGGCGCCGGGGAGTCCTGGTGCTGGGCGATGACGTCGGCGCCGGCATCGAGCAACGACTGGGCGGCGTCACCCTCGACCGCGGGGTCGAACCAGGTGGACGTCCACACCACCTGCACCTCGGCATCCGGGTTGATCTCACGAACACCGAGGGTGAAGGCGTTGATGCCTCGCAGCACCTCGGGGATCGGGAACGCCGCGACGTAGCCGATGAGGCCCGTCTCGGTCGCGGCCCCGGCCGCCATGCCGCTGAGGTAGCGACCTTCTTCGGCGGCGCCGAAGTAGTTGCTCATGTTCTCCGACGACAGGTAGCCGGTGGCGTGCATGAACACCGTGTCCGGGTAGTTCTCCGCTGCGGCCAGCATCGGCTCCATGTACCCGAACGACGTGCCGAAGATGAGCTTGTTGCCCTCGTTGGCCAGATCCTCGAACACACGCTGCGAGTCGGGGCCCTCGGCGATGTTCTCGAGTCGAGTGACCTCGACGTTGTCCATGTTCGCTTCGACGTAGTTCATGCCTTCGTTGTGCGCCCACGACCAGCCCTTGTCGGACGTCGGTCCGACGAACACGACGGCCATCTTGAACGGTTCTGCGCTCACGGTGGTGCTTGTCGTGGTGGTACTGCTCGCACCCTCGTCGTCGCCGCCACAGCCGGCTGCCACGATGGCGAGTACGACGATCAGGCCTGTGATCAGGCGCCATCTGCCTCGAGCCATTGCTCCTCCCGATCTCCTCCGATTGGTTCTTGTGTGATCCCCGGCGTCCGAGACGTTCCGCCCACTCCACCGCTGGGGAGGTCACTCTATGCGCGGAGACACGCATACGGCGAAAGCGCGAAGTCAGTCCTTGCGGATCGCGTTGAGGTAGTTGTAGATCGTGATGCGGCTCACGCCCATCAGATCGGCGATCGAATCGATGGCGCGGCGCAGATGGAACGCCCCCCGCTCGTCGAGCATGCGCACCGCAGCCTGCTTCTCGACCCGGCCCAGGTCAGCCAGCGGACCGCCCAGTTCCTGTTCGATGTGGGCGACCATGCGCTCCAGGGCGTCCGACAGCGACGCGAGGCGGACCCCTCCGATCACGGCATCGTCCCATTCGATCGGGACGTCGCGCTCCCCGATGTCGTCCGGCTCCACCACGGTGGCGCCCATCGCCCGCAAGAGCGGCTCGATGGCGGCGAACAGGGGATGGTCGGCGGCAGCCACGGATCACTCGCCGGTGAACTGGAGCGACACCCGGGTCGCTCCGTGGGTGGCGGCCGCTTCGAGCATCGCCTGGAGCGCCGCGATCACCTGATCGCGCTCGCCGACCACCGTCGTCCCGAACGGGCCGATCTCGGGAGCCAGGCCGAGCGCTGCCACGGCGTCGATGGCGGCGCGCACGTGCGGGCCCGGCGCCCCCTCCTCGAAGGGCTCCACCAGGAACTCGGCACGGCAGTTCGACATCGTCGCAACTCCTCCAGATGGTCTGGCGATCCTAGTGGGGGGCTGGTTCCCCTTCCTGATGCGCCTTGACGAAACGTACAATGGGGGAAGTCGCGGCGTTCCCGACCACCGCGTCCAGTACCGACCCGCCGAGACGAGGGAGCCGAGATGACCCTGACGACACCCGAAGTGGTCGAGTTCCGGCTCAACGGGGCCGCGGTGACCGTGCGCGGTGACCACCCCCACCTCCTCTCCGCCCTCCGCGACGAACTCGACGTCACCTCCCCCAAGGACGGCTGCTCTCCGTCCGGGCAATGCGGCGCCTGCACCGTCCTCCTCGACGGCAGGGCGATCCAGAGCTGCCTCGTGTCGCTCACGAAGGCAGAGGGCAAGGAGGTCACCACCCTCGAGGGCATCGACGCCGCCGAGCGCGACCGCCTCGCCACCGCGTTTGCCGTCACCGGCGCTCTCCAATGCGGGTTCTGCACCCCGGGGATCGTGATGCGCGCCAAGGCGCTGCTCGACCAGAAGGGCAAGGACCTCGACCGGGCCACGATGGCCGGGAGGCTCGGCGCCCACCTGTGCCGCTGCACCGGGTATACGAAGATCTTCGACGCCATCGAGATGCTGCGGGACGGGACCATTCCCGAGCCGGTGCTCCCCGGCGGCGTCGGCACCTCCGGCGTCAAGTACGAGGCCGCCGCGCTCGCCCTCGGTGACCGTGGCTACGTCGCCGATCTGCGCCCGCCCGGACTGCTCCACGCCGCCCTCACGCTCACCGATCATGCCCGGGCCGACATCGTTGCCATCGACACCTCCGCCGCCGAGGCGATGGAGGGTGTGGTGGCCGTCTACACCGCCGCCGACGTGCCCGGCGAGCTGCGGGTCGGGATCATCCAGCGCGACTGGCCGGTCATGATCCCGGTGGGGGGCCGCACCTCCTACGTCGGGGACGTGCTCGCGATCGTCGTCGCCGAGACATCCGTCCAAGCCCAGGCCGCGGCCGACGCGGTCGAGGTCGCCTACGACGTGTTGCCGCCGTTCACCGACCCGGTGACGGCGCTCGCCTCC
>JASFUV010000240.1:0-3290 GCA_050050155.1 Acidimicrobiia bacterium
GGCGGCGCGCCGGACCGCCTCCGGGTCGCGGAGGATGCCCTTGTGACCGACGCCTTCCACGACGACGAGACGCGCCTCGGGGTGGGCGTCGACGAACCGCTCCGAGTCCACCATGGGCGTCCAGGCATCCTCCGGGTCGTGCTGGATGAGGTAGTCGGCGCCGGGCACCTCGCCCCGCCCGTACAGGATCGGGAGGAGCTGAGGCCCGGCGTATCGCTCGATGCGGGCCACGAAACGGTCCAGGGTCCGCCGGTTGAGCCCGATGTGGTGGCCGAATCCCTTCAGATAGCGATCGCCACGGATGGCGGGCCCGAAGAAGGCGATGCGGCGGGGGCCCCCGTCGGGGAAGGACCCAAAGACCACGACGGCGCCGAAGGAGTGGGCGACGACACCGGCGGGACGTCCGAAGAGTCCCCCGGCGGCGTGAACCGCCGCACCCATCAGGAACAGATCGGTGCGGGCCCCGCGATCGTCGCCGTGCCCGGGGAGGTCGATGGCGACGGCGCGCATCCCGGCTTCTGCCACTGCGAGTGCGATGGCGCTCATGTCTCCGGCCGTGCCGCGCCAACCGTGGAGGAGCAGCACCGGTTCGCCTTCGCCGATGACGTAGCCGGTGACGGTGCGCTTCTGGACGGTGAAGGAGAACGGCTCTCCGGCTTCGACCGCAGCCCGGGGCCGCGCCCCCATGGCGCGGAAGTAGAGCGATTCGGCGATCCGCGCCGCGGCGGCGGGGGCGATGCCGCCGGCGAGGCGCATCCCACCGGCCAGCAGCTTGGTGCCGGTGGTGCGCCGTATCCCGTTGCCGGCGGGACTTCGCCGGTCGCCGGGGTCGTCGCCGGCCGACGATGTGGGATGCCCGCTCCCGTCGCCGTCCTGTGAGTGCATGAGATCGTCCCGTCGTTGGTTGCCCGGCAACCTACACTATCGAGTCAGTTGCATCACACAAGTCAGTAGGAGGCCGATTCCCATGCCGGCACGCAAGTCGCTCGATCATCTCGACTGCGCCGTCGCCAACACGGTCGACCTCCTCGGCGACCGCTGGACCCTCCTCATCGTGCGCGACGCCTTCCTCGGGGTGCGCCGCTTCGACGACTTCCGGCGTGACCTCGGCATCGCCAGCAACGTCCTCGCCGCCCGGCTCGACGCCCTCGTCGCCGCCGGAATCCTCCTCACCCGGCGCTACCAGGAGCACCCGCCACGCCACGAGTACCTCCTCACCGAGAAAGGCAAGGACCTCTTCGACGTCTTGCTCGCCCTGTGGCGATGGGGTGACCGCTGGGTTCAGCCCGTCGAGGCGCGCCGCCTCATCCACCGCGACTGTGGCGCCGACACCCACCTGGCTGCCGCCTGCGCCGAATGCGGCGGGTCGCTCACCTTGCGCAACGTGCGGATCGAGCCAGGCCTCGAGGTCGTACGAGAACACGGTGCCCGGCGAGAGCAGACGGTCCGCTAGCGCCACTCCCCCGCGGGAAGCCGGTTGCCGCCCGCCACCTCCGAGAAGAACCGTCCGCTGTCGCGCACGGTCCGCCGTTGCGTCGCGTAGTCGACGTGCACGATCCCGAACCGTTTCGAGTAGCCGTAGGACCACTCGAAGTTGTCGAGCAACGACCAGACGAAGTAGCCCCGCACCGGGACGCCGCGGGCGATCGCCTGGTGCACCGCCGCCAGGTGGTCGCGCAGGTAGGTGACTCGCCGCTCATCGAGGAACGGGGGCCCGCCGTCGTCGGTGTAGGCGGCTCCGTTCTCGGTGACGTAGATCTCGGCGACCCCGTACCGGTGCCACAGCCACTCCAGCATCTCTCCGATCCCGGCCGGGTACACCTCCCACCCCATGTCGGTGTGCTCCTCGCCCGGCGTGATCAGACCGGGGGCGTCGGCCGGCAGGTCGGTACTGCGGACAATGTGGCGGGTGTAGTAGTTGAGGCCGAAGAAGTCGAGCGGACGAGCGATGACCTCGAGGTCGCCGGGCTTCACCTCGGCCTGGTCCCACCGGAAAGCCTCGATGAGGCGGGCCGGGTAGCCCCGGCCGAACAGCGGGTCGAGCAACCAGGTGTTCATCAGGGCGTGTTCGAGGGCGGCCGCCTCCAGGTCGAGGGGATGTCCCGACGCCGGCTGGCACGGTGCCGGATCGTTGACGAGTCCCACCTTCGCTCCCGGGCTCGCCGACCGCACCGCTTCCATCCCGAGCCCGTGGGCCAGGAGCATGTGGTGGCCGGCGGCGAGCCGATCCGCTTGCGAGGCGCGGCCGGGAGCGTAGAACCCGGTCCCGTACCCGGCGTAGGCGGCCACTCTGGGCTCGTTGAGGGTCATCCAGTGGTGGACCCGGTCGCCGAGGCGGCCCGCCACCACCGCGGCGTACTCGGCAAACGCCTCCGCCGTCGCCCGCTCCGGCCAGCCGCCCCTGTCCTCCAGCGCCTGCGGGAGGTCGTAGTGACACAGGGTCAGGAACGGCTCGATCCCTCGCTCGAGCAAGGCATCGACCAGGCGGTCGTAGAAGTCGAGCCCGGCGGCGTTGACCGCCCCGGTGCCCTCCGGAATCACCCGCGACCACGCCACCGAGAAGCGGTAGGCACCCAGCCCGAGGTGGTCGAGGAGGGCGACGTCCTCCTCCCACCGGTGATAGTGATCGCAGGCGACGTCGCCTGTGTCCCCTCCGAGGACCGCATCGGGGGTGTGGGAGAAGACGTCCCACACCGACGGCGCCTTGCCGTCTTCGGCGACAGCCCCTTCGATCTGGTAGGCGGCGGTGGCCGCACCCCAGGTGAAGCCGTCCGGGAAGACCAACTCTGACGTCATGGTTGTCACCTCACGCTGTGCTCACCGGCGCCCACGAGGCGGCGCGACGCAGGCGCGCTACCCGATCTCGACCTCGACCGTGACCTGGTCCCGGTCGGTGGGAACCGCCACCAGGTCGCCATCAACGGCGGCGTCGTCACACCGCACCGTGACGTCGCCACCGGGCCCGGTCCGGCGCACCCTGATGAGGAAGGTGACGCCGCGAAAGACCCTGGTGACGGTGAAGCCGTCCCAGCTCGCCGGCACCACCGGGTGCACCCGCAGGCCGTCATGCTCGGGGCGGATCCCCAGGATCCACTGGGTGACGGCCACGTAGTTCCAGGCGGCGGAGCCGGTGAGCCACGAGTTCTTCGCCTCGCCGTGGGTGGGGGCGTCCTTGCCGGCGATCATCTGGGCGTAGACGTAGGGCTCCGTCCGGTGGATCTCACCGAGGTCCTCACGCGCCGACGGGTTGATCCGCAGGTAGTAGTCGAGGGCCTGGTCGGCGTTGCCGA
>JASFUV010000241.1:0-3289 GCA_050050155.1 Acidimicrobiia bacterium
CCCGGCCCCACACGTCTCGGGCGAACCGGCGCCTCCGTTCCGAAGCACGCCGCAGGCCCCGAAGGCGGACGCCGCACCGGACGACCTGCGCGCCGTCAAAGGCATCGGTCCCGTGATGGCGGGACGGTTGGCCGACAGCGGCATCACAACGTTCCGGGCCCTTGCCGACGCCGACGCCGCCACGCTCGGGGAGGACCTCGGAGTCGGTGAGAGCCGCATCGCCGACTGGGCCGCGCAGGCCCGCCGGCTCCTCGGTTGAGCCAGGCTCCCTCCGCGACAGCATTCACCGAGTCGCCGTACCGGCTCGACCCGGACGACCTCGCAACCCTGTTCCCAGGCGAGCCCCCCTTCCGGAGCCGACAGCTCCGCGACTGGCTCTACCGCAACCCGGTCCTGACCGCGGAGGCCATGACCAACCTGCCGCTCCGGCTCCGGGCCGGCCTCGCCCACCGCCTCTGGCCCTTCTCGGTCGACATCGCCCAATCCGCCGACGGGAGCACCACCCGCAAGTGGCTGTTCCGTGCCGCCGGGGGCGCCTCGATCGAAGCGGTCCTGATGGGCTACCCGCACCGGGCCACCCTGTGCATCTCCTCGCAGGCGGGGTGCGCCATGGGATGCACCTTCTGCGCCACCGGCCAATTCGGATTCGAACGCCACCTCGACGCCGGCGAGATCGTCGCCCAACTCGCCTACGCCGAGGCCCACGTGCGCGCCAACCCGTTTCCCACCGGGCCCGACCGGGTCACCAACATCGTGTTCATGGGCATGGGCGAGCCCCTCGCCAACTACCGCAACCTCAGGGAGGCGCTGCGGCGCATGATCGAGACGATGGGGCGGTCGGCCCGCTCCATCACCGTGTCCACCGTCGGGGTCGTCCCCGGCATCCTCCGCCTCGCCGAGGAACCGTGGGCCGTCAACCTCGCCATCAGCCTCCACGCCGCCGACGACGAGCTCCGCTCCCGCCTCGTCCCCCTCAACGACCGCTACCCCCTCGCCGACGTCGTCGCCTCCGCCAAGACCTTCTTCGCGGCCAAGGGACGGCGGGTGTCGATCGAATGGGCCCTCATGGACGGCGTCAACGACACCCCCGACCAGGCGACCAAGCTTGCCGGCATCGCCCACGACCTGCGGGCCCACATCAACGTCATCAACCTCAACCCGACCCCGCTGTCGCCCCACCGCCCCGCCGCCGCCTCCGCCGTCGACACCTTCGTGACGACGCTGCAGGACCGGGGCGCCAACGTCACCGTGCGCGACACCCGAGGCAAGGACATCGACGCCGCCTGTGGCCAGCTCCGCCTCCGCGCCGCCGAGACGTCCACCCTCCCCGATCCCGCCCCGCCCACCACCGCCCAGGAGGAACCATGAGACTCGCCGCAGGGGACAGGGCCCCCGACTTCACCCGGCCCGACCAGGACGGCGCCCCGCTGTCGCTGGCCGACTTCGCCGGACAGGCGCTGGTGATCTACTTCTACCCCAAGGCCTTCACGCCGGGATGCACCACCGAGGCCTGCGACCTCCGCGACCGCTACCGGCAGTTCACCGCCGCCGGCCATGCCATCGTGGGCGTCAGCCCCGACCCCGTGGCGCGCCTCCAGCGCTTCCGCGAGGAACACGCCCTCCCCTTCCCGCTCCTCAGCGACGAAGACCACACCATGGCTGAGGCATACGGGGCATGGGGCATCAAGAAGAACTACGGTCGCGAGTACGAGGGACTGATCCGGTCGACCTTCGCCATCGACGCCGACGGCACGATCACACACGCCTGGTACGGCGTGCGGGCCAAGGGCCACGCCGCCCGGATCGAAACCGAATTGGGTGCCTGAGTGAGGGTCGCGTCGCGCCCCGGTGCCGCCCTCCCTCGACCGCGACGGAGGGTTAGCCCTCAACACGCGGCGGAAACCTGCCGAACAAACCCCCGCGACGACCAGGAGCCATGACGTGAAACCGATCCGGAAGGCGATCTTCCCCGTGGGAGGGCTGGGCACCCGTTTCCTCCCCGCCACCAAAGCACTCCCCAAGGAGATGCTGCCGATTGTCGACAAGCCCCTGATCGAATACGCGGTCGAGGAAGCCATGGCCGCCGGGATCGAGGAGCTCATCTTCGTGACGGGGCGTGGCAAGTCCGCCATCGAGAACCACTTCGACTATCACGTCGAGCTCGAAGAGGTGCTGCGCGACCACGACCGGCAGGACATGCTCGAGGAGATCCGCGTCGCCCAGCCCGAACCGGGCCAGGTCGTCTACGTCCGGCAGATGGAGCCGCTGGGGCTCGGGCACGCCGTCTGGTGCGCCCGCTACCTCATCAACGGAGAGCCCTTTGCGGTGCTCCTCGCCGACGACCTCATCCTGTCCGCCCGGCCGTGCCTCGCCGACATGGTCGAGGCCTACGAGCGGCACGGCGGCAACCTGGTCGCCCTCATGGATGTCCCGCCGCACGAGACCAGCCGCTACGGCGTGGTCGCCCCCGGAGCCACCAGCGGCAACCTCGTCGAGGTGCGGGGCTTGGTCGAGAAGCCCCAACCGGAGGAAGCCCCCTCCAACCTGGCGATCGTCGGCCGCTACATCCTCCAGCCCGAGATCATGGATCACCTCGCCACCGCCACCGCAGGCGCCGGCGACGAGATCCAGCTCACCGACTCCATGGCGAAGCTCATCGGCACCGACGCCTTCCACGGCGTGCGCCTCTCCGGCACCCGCTTCGACTGCGGCACCAAGGTCGGATTCCTGGAGGCCAACGTGGCGTTCGCGCTGCAGCGCGACGACATGGGAGCCGACGTCCGAACCCGGATCGGACGCCTCCTCGACGAGTCCTGAACCGCGGCGCTTCCCCGCTGCTCCGTCCGCCCCGATCGCGCCCGGCGCGCCGAGTTCGGGAAGAGTCACCAGATCGAGTACGTTGATCGCGAGTGGGACGCAACCGGGAAAGGAACCCCCGCGAGATGACCAAGCTCCACGACCTCCACAGCAATGGCCAGTCCGTCTGGCTCGACTACATCCGGCGAGATGTCCTCGTGAACGGCGAGCTGGCGCAACTCGTCGACAACGGAATCCGGGGGCTCACCTCGAACCCGACCATCTTCCAGCACGCCCTCGCCAAGTCATCTCAGTACGACGCCCAGATCGCCGAGATCCTCGCCGCCGCCCCCGACGCGGAACCGGCAACGGTGTTCGAGAAGCTGGCCATCGCCGACATCCGCGACGCCGCCGACCTCCTCTTCCCCGTCTACCGGGACAGCGCAGGCGCCGACGGCCTGGTGAGCCTCGAGGTCTCCCCGCTCCTGGCGCG
>JASFUV010000242.1:0-3257 GCA_050050155.1 Acidimicrobiia bacterium
TCGACGAGGACGCGGACCTTCGACTGATCGACGTTGATGTCCTCGATGACGCCGTTGAAATCGGCGAAGGGGCCTTCGACGACCCGCACCGTCTCCCCGACCTCCCATGCCGGCTTGAACCGTGGCTCCTTCTTCTCCTCGTCGTCCTTGCGGACCCCGAGGATGCGCTCGACCTCGCGCCGGGACAGCGGGCTCGGCTTCGAGCCGGACCCGACGAACCCGGTCACGCCCGGCGTGTTACGCACCGCGTACCAGGAGTCGTCGTCCATGTAGAGGCGCACCAGGATGTACCCGGGGAACTTCTTGCGCATGACGTTGACCTTGCGGCCCGCCTTGAACTCGACGACCTCCTCCATCGGGATCTCCACGTCGAAGACCTTGTCCTCGAGGTGCATCGACTTGATCCGGGTTTCGAGGTTGGCCTTCACCTTGTTCTCGTAGCCCGAGTAGGAGTGGATGACGTACCAGCCGCCGGGCAGGTCGTAGGGGCTCGGCGGAGGGGGTGGCGCCGCAGGCGTCTCCTCCTCGGTGACGTCGGGGGTCTCCTCGACGAGCTCGTCGTGGTCGTGCACGGTATCGGGCATGCCTACACCGCCGATGTGAGGAGATCGAGGATGCTCCTCTTGAAGAGGAAGTCGAGACCGAAGGTGAACCCGGTGACGAAGGCCGTCACGATGAGCACGACGACGGTGAACGTGACGGTTTCCTGACGGGTCGGCCACGCCACCTTCTTCAGTTCCTGCCTCACCTCGTGGAAGTACTGGCGGATCCCGACGCGATCACGCGAGCGCGGGCGCGGGCCTTCCTGGCGCCGCCGCTTGGCGCGCTCCTCCTCCTTCTGTTGGAGGCGTCGCATCTCTCGGTTCACGTGCTGATCCTTCCTCGGTACGCAGGGGCGGCGGGACTCGAACCCGCAACCTCCGGTTTTGGAGACCGGCGCTCTGCCAATTAGAGCTACACCCCTCCAGGAGGGCCGTGGGCCCGGGCGGGGAGTATATGAGCCGGACGGACTCAGTGTAAAACCCCCCAGCCGGTACCCGGGGACGTCCCGGGAGTGGCGCCTGGTCGCTCAGGTGGCCCCGTGGGTCCGGCGCCACGCCACCACCGCCGCGGTCCCGGCTGCGGCCGCCACCACCGCTCCGGCGGTGGCGGCGACGCCGGCGACGCTGCCGGCGAGCGGGCCCCGGGACCTCCGTTCCTCGAGCTGCGGGCCCCCGATGGCGTGGTGCACCCGGGGGAGGATCGTGGGCGGGGCGGGCTCGGTGACGTGGCCCAACTCCTCGAGGCTGCGGTGGAGCTTGCGGTACCGAGCCGTCTCGGCCTGGCAGCGCAGGCAGGAGGTGGCGTGGCGGCCGAGCCGGCTCTCCTGCCACACGACCCGATCCATGGCGGGCAGCGAGAGACGCACCGCGGCGCACTGCACCCTCATCCCGCCACCTCCCGTTCGTGCCAGAGCCGTTCCCGGAGCTGACGGCGGCCCCGGTGGAGACGCACCTTGGCTGCCGTGACCGAGATGCCGAGGTGTGTCGCGATCTCGGCGTGGGGCCAGTCGTAGACGTCCTTGAGCACCACGACCGACCGCACCGGATCCGAGAGGGTGGCGAGGGCGGCGAGGAGGCGGCTGCGCATGTCGGCCGACTCGGCGGCCCGCTCCGGGGAGAGGTCGCCGGCAACCGGCTCGGCAAATACCTCGTCGAGCGAGTCGGTGCGGTGGCGGGAGGCGCGCCGACGCTGCGACCACGCAACGTTCACGGTGATCCGGTGGATCCAGGTCGAAAACCGCGCCTCGCCCCGGAACCGCGGCAGGGCGCGCCATGCCCGCACGAACGCCTCCTGGGCGACATCGGCTGCCAGGTCACGATCGGCAACGAGTCGGAGTGCCAACGTGTACACCTCGTTCTGGTGAATTCTGACCAGTTCGGAGAACGCCGCCCTGTCGCCGTTCCTGGCTCGGACCAGCAGGTCTCCGTCTTCGGGTCTGACCTCGCCTTGCGCCATGGGGTTACCCCATCCTCACGGTGGCGCGGCCGGTCACCAGCGCCTCGTCCCGGTGGTGGATCGCCACCTTCACCGTCGCCCGTTCCTCGTCGCGATCTTCCACCACTCCCCCGACCACGGCGGCGGCCCCGGGAGGGAGCGGCGCCCGGAACCGGAGCCGGAGATCCTGCAACGGGCTGAACCGCTCCGCGCCGCCCGCGGCGGCGAGCTGGGCCACCCAAGCCGCCATCAGCAGCCCGTGCACCACCACCCCCGGCATTCCGGCCCCGACGGCGGCGGCGTGGTCGAAGTGGATGGGGTTGAAGTCGCCGGATGCCCCGGCATAGCGGACGAGATCGATGCGGCTCGCCGACTTGGCGAGCGGGGGGAGGTCGCCGCCCGGATCCGGCATCGGGTAGCGCCGGGGCCGCTCGTCGGCGGCACGGCCGCCTACGTCGGGCTCGGCCCACTCCCGCTCCGGAGGGTCCGCAGACTCGGCGCCCATCAGGAACCGGGAATCGGCTTCGAGGAGGATGGCGCCGTTGTCGCCCGCCACCGTGGTCGTGAACGTGACGAACGAGACCGGCCCCCGCCGGCGTACCTCGGCGACCGTCCCGGTGATCTCGACCCGGTGCCCGATCGGGAGCGGGCCGTGCCACCGGAATTCCTGGTCGGTGTGGACCAGCACCTTGGTGTGGGCCGTCACCTCGGGGGACGACAGGAAGGCGGCAGCCGCCACGAACAGCAGCCCACCGGCGTACGACGGCGGGGCGGCGATGGTCCACCGCTCCGGGTCGTCCCCGGTGGCGGCAACGAACTCGGCCACCTTCTCGGGCGCGATCCGGCGCCGGGACGGGCCGAAGCGGGCAGCGCGCAGCGCGTCGAGCGACATGTGGACGCCGAGGCTAGCCCGGCGCGCCGGCAGGACGGATGGTCGCCGCCGCCATGGGGTTGCCGGGGACCGCGGGTGTCAGCGCGTCTCGCGGTGTGCGGTGTGCGTGCGGCACCAGCGGCAGTACTTCTTCAGTTCCAGCCGCTCCCGGGTGTTGGTCCGGTTCTTGGTCGTCACGTAGTTGCGCCGTTTGCAGGTCTCGCAGGCGAGTGTGACCGGAGGTCGTTTGTCGGAAGCCATGGTGTCCTCTTTACTTCAGGATCTTGGTGACCCGGCCGGCACCCACCGTCCGGCCACCCTCACGAATCGCGAACCGCAACCCCTCATCCATCGCGATCGGCGCAATCAACTCCACCGTCATCTCCGTGTTATCACCCGGCATCACCAT
>JASFUV010000243.1:0-3247 GCA_050050155.1 Acidimicrobiia bacterium
CATCGCCTCGCCTGCTCGAAGGTAGGCGGTCTCGTCGGCATCGAGGAAGTCGACGCCGGCGAACCCGTTCACCTGGAGATCCACGAAACCCGGAGCGGCGAGTCCGCCCTGCCCGGGAGGGGACATGCCGACCTGCGACACCACGGTGCCATCGATCGCGACGTCGCCTTCGACGACACGTCCATCGATGAGCGCCGCTGCGACGCCGAGCCTGCGCGCCGGCATCAGTGAACCGGCCAGCGGTGGGGGACGACGAATCCCATGCGATCTGCCAGCGAGCGGGCAGCGGCGTCGATCTGCCCGTACGCATCTTGTTCGTCGATCTGGGTCAGGCGACCGTCGCGGAGGATGACCCGGCCGTCGACGATCACGTCTCGGACCCCGGACGACTGTGCGGCGTAGAGCAGAGTCGTGACGGGATCGAGGGAGGGGTGCCACTCCGGCCGGTCCGCTCCATGGATGACGAGGTCGGCCCGCTTCCCGGGCTCGAGGGAACCGATGCGATCCTCGGCTCCTACCGCTCGTGCTCCGTTCAGCGTTGCCATCTCCAACGCGGCCTCGGCCGAGATCACGGGCGTGCCTCCCCGCGCCTCCCGGTGAATCGTTGCGGCGAGATAGGCCTGCTTGCCGATATCGAACGCGTCTGCGTAGTTGCCGGAATCGGATCCGAGAGCGACGTTGACGCCGGCCGCGAGCATCTCCGGAACCGCTCCGGTCCTCGATACGCCGAGTCCCCACCGCACGGATGCGCCCGGGCAGTGCACGACGTTGGTGTGGGTCTCGGCGAGCACGGGAATCTCGGCGGCGTCGGTGTGGATCATGTGGACGAGGTGGACGTCGGGTCCGAGGATCCCGAGATCGTCGAGATGGTGGACGGCGAGCCTGCCGTTGGTACGACGGAGGAACGCCTGGGTGTCCGACTCGGCGAACGACTGGTGCATGTACAACACGATGCCGTGGCGCTCGGCAAGCCGCTTGCCTTCGACGATGAGGCGGTCGCTGGCCTTCCCCATGCCCGACATGGCAACCCCGGCCCACACGCGGGATTCCTCGGTACGAGGGAAGGCGGCGACGACCCGCTCGAGCCGCTCCAGGCAGGCGTCGGTGTCCCCGATCGCGACCTCGGGGTGGGGTGGAACGTCCCAGCAGATCTCGGACACCAGCCCACGCAGGCCGACGGCGTCGGCCGCCTTCGCCTGAATCTCGGCGCTGAATCGGCCGCTCATGTCACAGAAGGTGGTGGTTCCGTTCCTCGCCATCTCCATGCAGGCGAGGAGCGCCGACAGGTAGCTGTCTTCCTCGGTCATGGTGAGCCAATAGGGGAGCCAGTGGTCGTGCTCACGATGCTCCGGCCAGATGTCGGGGATGGACGATCGCCCGAGGTGCTGGGAGAGATGGATGTGAGCATCGACGTAGCCCGGCGTCACGACGCACCCGGTGGCATCGACGCGAGCGCTTGGGAGGTAGTCGCGTTCGAGTCCACGCTGCGACCCGATGGCCACGATCCGGCCCGCGTCGACGACGATGGCGCTGTCGGTGAGGATCCGCCGGTCGGTATCGAGCGTGAGACACGTGCCACCGGCCACGATCAGGTCGACCGGCGTCGGGCCTTTAGGGGTCGGGTCGCTGCTCATATCGGTTCCTTCTCCAGTGTTTCGCTGATGAATCGGCGCGTGATCGCCTGCGGGTCGGTGATGGCTTCGCCGATCACCACGGCATAGGCCCCGGCCTCGAAGGCCTGAGTGATCTGGGAGGCGGACCGGTACCGCCCTTCAGCGATGACGGGCCGGTCCACGGCCGATCGGACCGCGGAGACGAGCGCGACGTCCGGCTCGGTCGGCCGGGTGGTGCCGCTGTATCCGGCCATGGTCGTTGCGACGAACCGCGCCCCGGCGTCCACTGCCACACGGGCAGCCGCGACCTCGTCGATGTCGGCGACGATGGGGACAGGGAGGACTGCGGCGAGTTCCCGGATGAATGTGCCCATGTCGGTACCGTCCGGCCGGGGACGGAGGGTTGCATCCACGGCGACGAGGTCGGCGCCGGCCTCGGCGATGCGAAGGGCATCTTCGATCGTGGGGGTGATGTAGACGTCGTGGCCGCGTCGTTTGACGAGGCCGATGACCGGGACGGTGACCGCCTGCCTGATCGCAGCGATGTTGTCGAAGCCACTGGCGCGGATGCCGACGGCGCCACCGGCGACCGTGCTGGCAGCGAGGGCGGCGAGGGTTCCCGGGGAGTCGAGCGGGCTTCCGGGTTCGGCTTGGCACGACACCACCAGGCCCCTTCCGAGCTCCGCGATCATGGTCGTTCCCGCCTGACGATCAGATCGGCGAAACGTCGGTCTATGTCTTCGTTGGCGAGTTGCATCGCACCGTCCAGTCCTGATCCGATGGGGTGGGTGGGTTCGCTCGCCGGGGCGAGCACTCGGAGGTTCTGCCAGAACGCCTCCAGAAGCGGCGGGCCGGCAAGCGTCAGCCCACCGGTACATGCCACGGGGACGGGCTGATCCCCGAACGACCGTGTTGCGCGAGCCGCGACTTCGGCGAGGAGCTTCCCGGCCTGTGCCCAGATGTCTCGCGCGATGTGGTCGCCGGCCTCTGCGGCGGCGGCGACATCAACGGCGAAGCCGGCGACGACGGCCGTCGGGTATGCCGCGCGGGAGAGGTCGGCCTTCAGTTGGCGGAGCGAACCGAATCGTTCCTCGGCCCGGCTCCGGAGGGCGGCGGATCCGCCGCGCCGTTCCAGCGACCGCACTGCCTCGTTGAGGCCGCGATGCCCGACCCAGAAGCCGCCGCCGCCGTCGTCGATCATTGGGCCCCATCCGCCCACGAGGAGCGGCGACGGGTCCCCTCCGACCCCGAGCGCGGTGACGCCGGTTCCGGCCGCGAGGTTGACGCCTGGACGGTCTCCCAGCGCTCCAAGATACGCAGTGACGGCATCGTCGGCGGCGATCCCGCTCGTGGCGGCGACGATCGGGAGGAGCTCGTCGAGCAACGCCGACGCGCTGTCGGCGGTCCAGCCTGTGATTCCCATGAGGAGGCGGGTGGCGGGAGGGGAACCGACGGCACGCCATGCGGAGACGACCTGTCCGACGATCTGGGAAGGCACAGCCGGCTGACCGAGGTGGGGCTGCGTCGGAAGGATCGTGGTTTCCCGCTCATCTTCGCGATGGCGCCAGCGGAGCCGGGTCCCCGATTGTCCGATGTCCACGGCGAGTGTCGGAGGGTTCACTGAAGCGGGCCTT
>JASFUV010000244.1:0-3243 GCA_050050155.1 Acidimicrobiia bacterium
GGAGGGTGGGGGAGGCGGCGCCACGCCGGCGCCCGCCAGGATCCTCTGCAGGTCGGCGGCCACCTCCTCGGGAGCACGGGTGCCGTCGAGCTGGGCCCGCAGCACCGGAGGCCCCGCAGGGCGAAGATCGAGATCGACGGAGGCGACACCGGCGACGGTGGTGATGTCGTAGCGCAACTCCGCCAGCGACGGTCCGGCTTCGGACGTCGCGACGGAACCACCGCCGGTCTGCACATCCGCGATCCTCATCGCGGCGCAGTCTGGTCGAAGTCGGGTCGCGAAGCGACGACCCTCGGCACCGGTCTCAGGAGGAGGCGCGGCCTCGCAGGCGGCTCTGCACCATGATGCAGGCGTTCGCCATGTAGTTGAAGCCGTGGTCCTGGACGAAGGCCAGCACCGCAGGGCTCTCCGCCCCCGGCTGCAGCCACACGTTGGCGAGCCCCAGATCGACGCAGGCGCGCAGCACCTCGAGCGCCACCGCAGGCGGCACCACGATGTCGACGATGGTGGGGCGCTCCGGAAGGGCGGCCAGCGACGGGTAACTGGGGTCGCCGTCCACCTCGTCCCGGTTCGGGTTCACCGCGAACACGGTGAACCCCTTCGCCTTCAGGTCCCGGTAGACGACCGCCCCGTACTTGTCGAGATCGTCGCTCGCCCCCACCACCGCCACGGTGGTGTCGGGCTTGGTCAGCAAGGTGCCGATGTCATCCATGTAGGTGCCTCAACACTCCCCCGCGCCGATTTCATCCCTCACTGGCCCGGCTGGCGGAACACCGCCGCCATGGTGCGGCCCAAGATGGCGGCGTCGAGACGCCCGCTGCGCCGGGCCACGTACTCGAGGTCGAGGCGGGTGCGCTCGTCGAGGTCGATGGTGTCACGTCCCGTGATCTGGGCGAGCCCGGTGACGCCCGGCTTCACCGAGAACCGTGGGCTGTCGAGTCCGATCAGTGCCGCCTCCTCCGGCACCAGCGGGCGCGGCCCCACCAGCGACATGGATCCCTTCAGCACGTTCCATAGATTCGGCAGCTCGTCGAGCGAGGACCGCCGCAGCCACCGGCCAACCCGCGTCACCCGCGGATCGTCCTCGATCCGGATGGCACGGCCCGCCCGATCGTGCCGGGACGCCTCGAGGCGGGCGAGGTGCTCGATGAACACGTCCTCGCCGCCGTCCGCTCGCATCGTCCGCAACTTCAGCATGGCGAACGGCCGTCCGCCGCGGCCAAGCCGCTCCTGACGGAAGAACGCCGGGCCCCGCGAGTCGAGCTTGACGGCCACCACCGCCAGCAGCAGCAGCGGCGCCGACAGCACGATCGCCAGGGTGGCGACCGCGATGTCCAGGGTGCGCTTCGCCAGCAGGTACCCGGCGCCCACCGTCGACTCGTCGGGCGCCCTCGCCACCGCCCCCAGCACCAGCGCCGCCAGCGCCACGATTTCACCGATGAGGAACGCCAGCGACACCCGCACCTCGATCGTGCCACCGGTGGCGCCAAGCACCAGCGCCGCCGCCACCACGGCCACCATCCAGGCCGCCGCCAGGACGAACGGACGGCCCCTTGCCACCAGAATCTGCGCCACGAACAGACCGGCCCCGGCCAGCAGCACCCCGGCCGCGACCAGCGCCGCCGCCGTCGCACCGGGACGGAAATCGGAGCCGAACGCCAGCGCCACCAGCTGAGGTCCGATCAGGTAGCCGGCCACCGCGCCGAGCAACGCCAGGACGGTGGAGGCGTACGTCATGCCCCGCGCCCACGCCCGCAGCTCGCGGCGTTCCCTGCGAGCCGCCATCTCCGTGAACGGCGGCAGGATGCGTGCGATCAGGTTGTAGCCGAAGGTGAGCGGAGCCCGGAACAGGGTGAACATGGCGAAGACGCTGCTCACCACCGCGTCGACCGCGCCGAGGGCGGCCGCGACCAGCGGGCCGGCCAGCAGCAGCATCTGCGACGCGGCCGACGACAGCACCAGACCCGACAGCAGGCCGCGGCTGGATACGTTGGCGAGCTCGTGGTCGGCGAGGGTGGGCCGGTTCACCGCGACCGGCCGGAAGGGCCGCCACACCATCACGATCAGCGGCCCGGCGATGAGGCCGATGGCCACTCCCGACGCCGACGGGCGCACCGCAAGCACCGCCATCGCCACCAGGAGCCGGAACAGGGAGGCCCCGCCGCTGGCGAGGCCGTACTCGCGGAACCGGCGGAACCCGGCGAGATGGCCGCGGGCGACGGCAAAGACGGCATGGACGATCACGGTGAACGCGGTGAACACGATGAAGCGACGGTCCCCGTTGAGCAGCTCGTCGACCCGCAACCCGGCGTACAGAGTCGCCCCCACCACGGTTGCCGCCGCCAGCGCCAGGGCCCGCGGCGGGACCCCGATTGCGGCGCGATCGAGGGTGAGGCGCCGGATGATGAGCTGCTCGATCGGCAACAGGATCACGATGAAGGTGAGGAAGTGGATCGTGAGCAGCACCGACACCGGGGCGAACGCGGCCGCCCCCAGGGTGCGTCCCCCGAGGATCTGATAGGCGTAGGCGGCGAGCCCGGCCACCAGGCTCCCGGCCAGGATGTACCCCGTGCCGTCCTCGGAGAGGTGGGCGAAGCGGGTCCGGGCCGGATCCGGTCTGTCCGTCGGTGGCTCGGAAGGCGCCCCGGATCCCGGTTCGTCGATCATGTGCAGGTCGTCCTGTGGAAGGCCGGCCCGCTGTGCCGGCACGGCCAACACCCTACAGGGCAATCGTCCCACCTCGACTTCTAGCATGGCCGGATGGGCGCTTCACCGACCGTGCCGCCGCGACGAGACCGGCCGTTCCTCGCCGCCGCGCTGTCGGCGATCGTGCCCGGCGCCGGCCAGGCGTACGCCGGACGGCTGCGCCGGGGTGTGATCCTCCTCGGTGTCGACGCCGTGCTGATCACCCTCGGTGTCGTGTTCACCTTCGACCGGCTCGGCGTCGTCAAGGCCGCCTTCAAGCCCCGGTTCCTCACCGCGCTCATGGTCGGCAACATCGTCCTGCTCGGATTCCGGGTCTGGGCGGCCGACGACGCCTACCGCTGCGCCACCCGCCCGCCCGCCCGCCGGGCGCGGATCCCGGGCAGGGCGGGACGGGCCGGCGCCGTCGCCACCGGGCTGCTGGCGCTGCTGCTCGTCATCCCCCACGCCGCCGTCGCCTACTACGACCTGGTGCAGTACAACCTCATCACCACGGTGTTCGCCGAGGACGAGGCGACCACGACGACCTCCACCACCCAG
>JASFUV010000245.1:0-3240 GCA_050050155.1 Acidimicrobiia bacterium
GACGGCCCGGCACGACTGCCGGACCACGAGCTTGGTCGGTAGCGTCAGGTGAATCGGGTCGGTGGCGGGCTGGTCGATGAGGCAGATGAGGAGCTTGGCCGCCTCGGACCCCATCTGCTGGATCGGCTGGTCGATCGTGGTGAGCGGTGGATCGACCAGGGCCGACTCGGGGATGTTGTCGAATCCGACGACGGAGAGGTCGTCGGGGACCCGCAGCTCGAGCGATCGGGCGACCTTCATCACCTGGATGGCGGACAGGTCGTTGGCGGCGAAGACCGCGGTGGGCCGGTCGGGCATCTCGAGCAACTGCCGGGCCGGTTTGTCGGCGGATTCTGCGGTGTAGCCGCCGACTCGCACCAGGTCGGGCTCGACCGAAATGCCTGCCCGTTCCATCGCGGTACGGAAGCCCTCCTCGCGGCGTCGGGCCGATTCCAGGTCGGGGCGCCCGGCGAGGAACCCGATGCGGCGATGGCCGAGACCGATGAGGTACTCGGTGGCGGCGATGGCGCCTTCGAGGTTGTGCGAGTCGATGGTGGGGAACCTCGTCGCCCCGGCGTGGGGGTCGACCGCCACCACCGGTGCGCTGCTCAGCACCTCGTCGACGGTTGGGGTCACCAGGATCGTCCCGTCGGTGAGGGTGCCGCTGAGCCGCGAGATGTAGCGCTTCTCCCAGCCGACGTCGTCGATGTGGCCGCTGCCGGAATAGACGATCAGCTCGTAGCCGGTGCCCCGAATGGCGCGGGCGGCGCCTTTGAGCAGCTCGGCGCTGAACGGCTCGAGGTCGGCGACGACGATCCCGATGACGTTGGTGCGCCTGCTGCGAAGGCTGCGGGCAACGAGACTCGATTCGTAGCCGAGCTCGTCGATGACCGCCTGGACCCTGGAGAGGGTCTCGGGCGCCACCCCGTAGTGGCCGTTGACGACTCGCGAGACGGTGGCGATGGAGACGCCTGCTTCGGACGCTACGTCGCCGATGGTTACTCGTGCGTTCGAGCGCACCCTCTGCCCCTCAGGTTGCTGAGAACGATTTCGAGAACGTTTTCATATCCTCGCATTTCTGGCAGGACGATGCAAGCGACGTGATCCGGGACAGGATCAGGGGGCGACGATCACCTTGAGGCCACTGCGAAGCGAGGCCTCCTGGAGCGCTTCCGCGGCGGCGGTCAACGGGTAGCGGGCCGACACCAGGGACGCCAGATCGACGCTGCCGCCGGTGGCGAGGGCGATGGCACGCGGGTACACCTCCCCCATGCGGCGGGACCAGACGAGGGTCAGGCCCTTGCGCCGCACCGTCGCCGCCGTGAGCGTCGTCGAGTCGCCGGGCGGGATGCCGACCATCACCACCCTCCCCCCCGGCCGCGTCCACCGCACCACCACGTCGACGGCCCCGTCGGTGCCGGAGACGTCGAACCCGACGTCGACACCGTCCGGGCCGTCCGGATCACCGGCGTCCGCGGTGGCCGCCGCCTCTTGCGGGCTCATCACAATCGCCGCCCCCGCCGCCGCAGCCGCGGCGCGCCGGTGCGGCAACGGTTCGACAGCCACCACCCGACCGGCTCCTGCGACCCGCAGCGCCTGGATGAGGAGCAGCCCGATCGGGCCGCAGCCGACCACGGCGACGTCGGCGCCGGGACGCACGTGCCCCAGATCGAGGGCGTGGATGGCGACCCCGAGCGGCTCCAGCAACGCCACCTCCGGATCGGAGAGGGCGTCGGGAACGTGGTGGAGGCGCCACGACGGCCACGCCACCAACTCGCGGAGGGCGCCGTCGTCCGATCCGTGGCCGGCGAAGCGCACCGTGGGGCACAGGTTGCCGTCACCCCGGCCGCACAGCGAACAGGCCCCGCAGGGAACCGCGGGATCGGCCGCCACCCGGTCACCGGCGCCGGGACCGTCCACCACCACGCCCCCGAACTCGTGGCCGAGCACCAGCGGCGCGTCGAGGACCGCGGTGCCGATCGCGCCCTCGTCGTACCAGTGGAGATCGGACCCGCAGATGCCGACCGCGGTGACCCGCACCAGTGATTCGCCGGTGGCGGGGACCGGGTCCGGCTCGTCGCCGATCCGCACGTCGCCGGGTCCATGGAGCCTGGCAACCTTCATCGCGCCGTCCCGGTCATGTCGCCGCGGCTGCGGTGGTGGCGCGCAGCATGCTCCACGACACCGGAGGGATCGCGATCCGGACTGCGCCGTCCTCCTCGATCCACTCCGCGGCGCGGGGGACGACCCGGTCGGGGTGCTGCACGGTGTTGGCTGCGTGCCGGTCGTCGTCGGCCAGTGCCAGATGCTCCACGACATGACACCCCGGCAGGGCGCCGACGTCGACGGTGAGCTCGACCGTGTCGGTCGTTGATCGGTTGACGGTGAACACCGCGAGGTCGCCCGTCTCCCCGTCGTAGGTGGCGACGGCGTCCACCACCGGCACCTCGCCGTACGCCCGGGTATCGGTGCGAGGCCCGTCCGGTGCCGCCGCCAGCACGTCGCCGCGGGCGTGGGCCGACGTGAGCGAGAACGGGTAGAAGATGCTCTGCCGCCACGCCGGTCCGCCAGGCTCGGTGCGGATGGCGCCGATGGTGTTGACGAGTTGGGCCTGGCAGGCGATCCCGACCCGATCGCTGTGGCGGAGCAGGGTCAGGAGCAGCGAGCCCGCCACCACGGCGTCCGTGACCGTGTAGGCGTCCTCGGAGAGGCGCGGGGCCTGCCGCCATCCGGACGGCGGGTCCTGGGCCTGGTGACGAGTCAAGTACCACACGTTCCACTCATCGAAGGAGATGCCGAGCCGCTTGGTGGAACCGCGCCGGGTCGCCTCCCGGTCGGCGATCGAGGTCACCGTCGTGATGAAGCGGTCCATGTCGACCGCCGAGGCGAGGAAGCCGGCGAGGTCGCCCTCGGTCTCCTCGTAGTAGGCGTGGGCCGAGATGAGGTCGACCTGGTCGAAGGCGTGCCCGAGGACCGTCTCCTCCCAGGCGCCGAAGGTGGGCATCCCTGCCCCGGAGCTGCCGCAGGCGACCAGCTCGAGATCGGGGTCGATCATGCGCATCGCCCGCGCCGTCTCGGCGGCGAGGCGCCCGTACTCGTCGGCGGTCTTGTGACCGAGCTGCCAGGGACCGTCCATCTCGTTGCCGAGGCACCAGATGCGGATGCGGTAGGGCTCGGGACGGCCGTGACGGCGGCGCAGGTCGGAGAGGGCGGTGCCGCCGGGATGGTTGGCGTACTCCAGGAGATCGAGCGCCTCTTGGA
>JASFUV010000246.1:0-3224 GCA_050050155.1 Acidimicrobiia bacterium
TTCCACCCTCCGTGTAGTCCTGTACTCTTTCACTTCACTATTGGGGAGGTATGGACCCATGGACCGCAAGACCCGCACGACCGCGGGACGCCGCCGATTCCGCATCCTGGTCGTCGCATTCGCCGCGTTCGCGGCGCTCATCCCGGTGGCGGCCTTCGCCAGCCACTCGTTCAACGACGTACCCGACACCAGCGTCTTCCACGGCGACATCTCCTGGCTCGCCGACGCCGGCGTCACCCTCGGCTGCAACCCGCCCGACAACGACCAGTTCTGCCCGTCCTCCAACGTGACCAGGGAGCAGATGGCCGCCTTCCTGAGGCGCCTCGCCGAGAATCAGGTCGTCGACGCCGCCTCGGTCCAGGGCGTCGTGCCCTCGGTCGGGAATACCGAGGTGAAGTGGAGCGGCGTGACCGACACCACGGCGACCACCCTCGACTCGTTCACCGTCGAGGTGCCCGGTCCAGGGACCCTCTACCTGCAGGTGGCAGGCAACCTGCACATCAACGCCGACGCCACATCGAGCGACGCCATCAACGCCTACGCCCGGATCGGGGTCTGCACCGAGATGGACAGTCTCAGCGCAACCGACTGCGGCCCGGCCTCCAACCTGGCCGTCTTCTACCAAGACCCGGACGACGCCGACGACATCATCCTCATCGGCGGCAACAACGCCACGCCCGGGTTCAGCCGCACGCTGCTGGTCGAAGCCCCCGCGGCAGGAACGATGACGTTCTACGTCAACGGCTTCACCTCGAGCGCCAGCTACTCGTTCAACAGCTTCGGGGTGCACGCCACCGCCGTGCTGCTTCCGGGTGAGCTGACGGTCACCGCAGCCTCGGCGTCGGCGTCACCGCGGGTGCCCGCCGAGCAGTAGTCCACGAATCGACCACCAGACACAGCGAGAGGGGGCGGCCACATGGCCGCCCCCTCTCGTTCGTCCCTACCCCCCTAGCTCGCCTTGTTCTCCAGGTAGCTGCACACCGTGTCGGTGATCAGACCGGTCACGATGTAGGGATCCATGTTGGCGTTGGGACGCCGATCCTCGATGTAGCCCTTGCCGTCACGATGGACCTGCCACGGGATCCGCACCGAGGCGCCACGGTCGGACACCGCGTACCTGTAGTCGGTCCACGGAGCGGTCTCGTGAAGACCGGTGAGCCGGCTCTCGATGTCGGCGCCGTACTGCTTGATGTGCAGGTCGGCCTTCTCCCCGAGCGCCTCACAGGCGGCGACGACATCGTCGTAGCCGTTGCGCATGCTCTCGGTCGAGAAGTTGGTGTGCGCCCCGGCCCCGTTCCAGTCGCCCTTGACCGGCTTCGGCATCAGGTGCGCCGAGACGTCGTAGTCCTCGGCGATGCGGTACAGCAGCCAGCGCGCCAGCCACAGTTGATCGGACACGGTCACCGGATCGAGGGGACCGACCTGGAACTCCCACTGGCCGATCATGACCTCGGCGTTGGTGCCGGAAATGGCGATGCCGGAGATGAGGCAGGCCTCGGTGTGGTGCTCGACCACGTCGCGGCCCCAGATCTCATCGGCGCCGACGCCGCAGTAGTAGCCGCCCTGAGGCGCCGGGAACCCGCCCAGCGGCCAGCCGTGGGGACGGCCGTCCTTGAAGAACGTGTACTGCTGCTCGATCCCGAACAGCGGCTTCTGATCCTTGTAGCGCTCGAAGATCTCGGCGCACTTGGCGCGGGTGTTCGACGGGTGCGGCGTCATGTCGGTGAGCAGCACCTCGTTCATCACGAGCTTGTCGTCACCGCCGCGGATAGGATCCGGAAGGACCGCCACCGGCCGCAACACACAGTCCGAATTGCTGCCCGGAGCCTGCTCGGTGCTCGAACCGTCGAAGCCCCAGATGGGAGGAGCCTCGCCATCGGGAACGATCTTGGTCTTGGACCGGAGCTTGGCCGTCGGCTTCTGCCCGTCGATCCAGATGTATTCCGCCCGGTACGGCATAGATACTCACTTTCCCTGCGTGGCTGCACGGTCGTGCGAGCCGTCCAACGCGAAGCTGCGCTGCCTCCTCGGCACGCGGCGGTCACACTCACACCAACGCATTACACCGGCGTTGCCGGAGTGTGAACGTTGTGTTTCGGACCGTACCGTCACCTGTTCCCATCAAGCAAGGTGACGTACCATGATCCGGCGCAGGAGGTGCACACAGCGATGGGCAAACAAGAGCAGTACGTGCTGAGGTCCGTGGAAGAACGGGGCATCCGGTTCGTGCGGCTCTGGTTCACCGACATCCTCGGCACCCTCAAGTCATTCGCCATCACGCCCGCGGAGCTGGAAACGGCCTTCGAAGAGGGCATGCGGTTCGACGGATCGTCGATCGACGGCTTCTCCCGGCTCCAAGAGGCCGACATGCTGGCGCGGCCCGACCCCGCCACGTTTCAGATCCTCCCGTGGAGGAGCGGCGACGCCGGCGTCGCCCGCATGTTCTGCGACATCGTCACCCCCGACGGGGAACGGTTCGAAGGGGACCCCCGCTGGGTGCTGGAACGCAACCTGCAGAAGGCGGCCGACCTCGGCTACACGTTCTTCGTCGGCCCCGAGGTGGAGTTCTTCTACTTCAGCGACGCCGGGCCCAACCCGCAGGTCCTCGACCGGGGCGGCTACTTCGACCTCACCCCGCTCGACGTCGCCCAGGAATACCGGCGCCGCACCATCGTCGCACTCGAGCAGCTCGGCATCCCGGTGGAATCCTCCCACCACGAGGTGTCCCCCAGCCAGCACGAACTCGACCTGCGGTACACCGACGCCCTCTCGATGGCCGACAACCTCGTCACCACCCGCCTCGCCGTGAAAGAGGTGGCGATGGAACACGACATCTACGCCACGTTCATGCCCAAGCCATTGGAACGCCACGACGGCAGCGGCCTCCACCTCCACCTCTCGCTGTTCCAGGGCGACGACAACGCCTTCCACGACGAGAGTGACCCGATCGGCCTGTCCGCCACCGGCCGCAGCTTCATCGCCGGGCTGCTCCGCCACGCCGGGGAGATCACCGCGATCACCAACCAGTGGGTCAACTCCTACAAGCGCCTCGTCGCCGGATTCGACGCCCCCATCTACGAGAGCTGGGGACGCAACAACCAGTCGGCGCTCGTGCTCGTCCCGATGGCGAAGCCGGGCAAGCCGTCGTCCACCCGGATCGAATACCGCTCCCCCGATCCGGCGTGTAATCCCTACCTGGTGTTCTCCGTGCTTCTCGCGGCCGG
>JASFUV010000247.1:0-3197 GCA_050050155.1 Acidimicrobiia bacterium
CGTTCGAGGCGCTCGAACTCGCCGGCCGCACGGTGCGCCGCCCCGACCTCACCCTCGCCACCGTCGACCACGGCGTCCCCACCGAAGGCCGCTCCCTCGGCATCAAGGATCCGCTCTCCAAACAGCAGATCGACGCCCTGGTGCGCAACTGCGAGCGCACCGGCGTCACCCTCTTCGGGATCAACGACATCCGCCAGGGCATCGTCCACGTCATCGGCCCCGAGCAGGGCATCACCCAGCCCGGCATGACGATCGTCTGCGGCGACTCGCACACCTCCACCCACGGCGCCTTCGGAGCGCTCGCCTTCGGCATCGGCACCTCCGAGGTCGAGCACGTCCTCGCCACCCAGACCATGCCGCAGCAGCGGCCCCGCTCCATGGCGATCACCGTCGACGGCGACCTGCCCGTCGGGGTCACCGCCAAGGACATCATCTTGGGCATCATCAGCCGCATCGGCTTCAGTGGCGGCACCGGCTACGCCGTCGAGTACCGCGGCTCGGCCATCGAGGCCCTCTCGATGGAAGGGCGCATGACGATCTGCAACATGTCGATCGAGGCCGGAGCCCGGGCCGGGATGATCGCCCCCGACGAGACCACCTACGCCTACCTGAAGGGCCGCCCTCACGCTCCCAAGGGCGAAGCCTGGGACGAGGCGCTCGCCTCCTGGCGCAGCCTCCCCACCGACCCCGACGCGGTGTTCGACCGGGAGGTGGTGATCCCCGCCGCCGAACTGGAACCGTACGTGTCGTGGGGCACCAACCCGGCCCAGACCGTCCCCGTCACCGGCGCCGTCCCCTCCCCCGCCTCGTTCGACGACCCGCTGGAGCGGGCCGCCGCCGAACGGGCCCTCACCTACATGAACCTCACCCCCGGCACCAGGATCACCGACATCGCCATCGACCGGGTGTTCTTCGGGTCCTGCACCAACGCCCGCATCGAGGACCTGCGGGCCGCCGCCGCCGTGATCGAAGGCAAGAAGGTCCATCCCGACGTCGGGGCGATGGTCGTCCCCGGCTCCGGCCTGGTGAAGATCCAGGCGGAAGAGGAAGGCCTCGATCGGATCTTCAAAGACGCCGGGTTCGAATGGCGCGACGCCGGGTGCTCGATGTGCCTCGGCATGAACCCCGACATCCTCAGCCCCGGGGAGCGGGCCGCCTCCACCTCCAACCGCAACTTCGAGGGACGCCAGGGGCGGGGCGGGCGCACCCACCTGGTGAGCCCCCAGATGGCGATGGCCGCCGCGGTCGAAGGCCACTTCGTCGACATCAGGGAGTGGGTGAAACGATGAACCCGGTCACCGTCATCAGCGGCAAGATGGCGCCGCTGCCGCGCCCCAACGTCGACACCGACGCCATCATCCCCAAGCAGTTCCTCAAGCGGGTGGAACGCACCGGCTTCGGCCCGTTCCTCTTCTACGACTGGTGCTACGACGAGGAAGGCGAGCCGATCCCCGACTTCGTGCTCAACCGCCCCGAGTACCAGGATGCGGTGGTGCTGGTGACCGGCCCCAACTTCGGGTCCGGCTCCTCCCGGGAACACGCCCCTTGGTCGCTGGAGGACTGGGGATTCCGGGCGATCGTGGCGCCGTCGTTCGCCGACATCTTCGCCAACAACTGCGTCAACATCGGGCTGCTGCCGGTGGTGCTCACCGAAGGCGAGGTCGCCGAACTGACCCGCATCGCCGACGATCCGGACACCACCGTCACCATCGACCTCGACGCCCAGACCGTCACCGCCCCCGGCTTCGCGGCGACGTTCACCATCGACCCGTTCGCCAAGCACCGCCTCCTCAACGGACTCGACAACGTGGCGCTCACCATGGCGCACATCGACGCCATCGACGCCTTCGAAGCGGCCCGCCCGGCCTTCAAACCGGCGCTGGGATGACCGAGCGGCCCACCCGGCAGGAGCAGGCGCAGGCGATCCTCCACCTCCGGGCCCGCAAGCTCGCCTCGCGCACTCTGGGACGCACCGCCACCAACACCGCCGACTTCGCCGAGGCCTTCAACCTGGAGCGGGTCGACCTCCTCACCGAGATCTCCGACCCGGCGACGCTGCTGAGCCTCGGCCGCAACGTGAGCGGCCCCCGGGACGGCCTCTACGTCATCGACGACGCCGGCAGCTACCGGGTGTATGTCCAGGAGAGGGGGGAGGTCTACGGGGAGGTCGCCGGCGCCGACTTCGACGAGGCCCGCAACGCCGTCATCGACCATCTCATCCAGCTCCAAGGCATCCCCTACCGGCCCCCCGGGGCGTAGGCGGGACCGCTACCCCCGCAGGAACACCTCGTCACCGACGCCGATCACCGCCGGGGCGTCGAGGCCGGCGAGGTTGGTGACGAAGCCGCGCATGCCACCGTCGAGGAACGCCAGCTCGGCGGCGATCTCCTCCCGCTCCGCCCGGTATGGGAGCTGCATCAGGTACGAGGTGAACTCTCGGCAGGGGCGCACCACCTCCAGGTTGTCGAGCGCCACCTCCAGGCCGTCGTGGGTGCGAATCACCATCCCCGCCGCGGCCTCGGTGGCGGACACCACTCGATCGGTGGCCACCAGCAGGTTCTCGGCGGCCACCCCGAACGGCACCGTCCCGAACCGCTCCTGCATCCGCTCGTAGTGGCTCGTGAACCCGATGGAGAGGCGCCGGCTGCCGCGGCGATCCGGATGGTTCTGATGGTGGACGTCCACCACCCACTCCGTGCCGTTCCAGCCGAGCATCCCGGAAGGGTCGATGCTGGCCCTGGTCACCTCGACGAGGGTGACGGGGTCGTAGCACCCGTTCTGCTTGACGGGGGTGCCGTGCACCCGCAAACCCTCGATCTCACCCAGCCGTGTCCGTGTCTCAGACATCATGTCCCCTTGCTCGCATCACGTCGTTGAGGAGATCAGGGCGGTCGGTGACGATGCCGTCGGCGCCGAGGTCGAGGATGCGGTGCATCTCCTCGGGCTCGTTCACCGTCCAGACGTGCACCTGGGCCCCGGCGGCCTGGATGGCGGTGACGTACTTCCGATCGAGCGGCAGCGCCCGGTACTCGGCCGGTACCTGGTACGCCGCCACCGGCCGGTGGATGGTGCGCCCCACCCGGGCCGCGGCCCACATCGCCAGCGACGCCGCCGGTCCCGCCGAGGTGGCGACCCTCCCCTGGGTGATCCGGCGGAAACGGGCGATGCGAGCGTCCGAGAACCCCCCGATCAGCACC
>JASFUV010000248.1:0-3196 GCA_050050155.1 Acidimicrobiia bacterium
GAACATGAGGCTCACCTCCTCGCCCCGCAGCACCCCCACGACGAAGACGACGGCGCACACCACCACGGAGGCGGCCGCCAGCCACCGGCCCAGGGCGGCGAGCCGCAGCTGGAGCGGGGTGCGGGGCGCCTGGTGGGCCTTGAGCAGGCCGGCGATGGTGCCGAGGGCGGTCTCCATCCCGATCGCCACCACCACGGCCCTGGCCCGCCCGTAGACGACGGCAGTTCCCTTGAACACCATGTTGCGGCGGTCGGCGATCAGTTCCCCGCCCTCCGGCGGCAGCGTCTCGGCCTGCTTGTCGACCGGGACCGACTCCCCGGTGAGGGCTGCCTCGTTGACCCGCAGGTTGGGGCAATCGATGAGGCGGGCGTCGGCCGGGACCACGTCGCCCGCCTCCAGCACGAGGAGGTCGCCGGGCACCAGGTCACGCCCCGGCAGGGTGACCTCGATCCCGTCGCGCACCACCCGCGCCTCGGGCGCCGCCATGGTGCGGAGCGCCGCCATCGCCTGCTCGGCCCGGCGCTCCTGCACGAACCCGATGATCGCGTTGAGCACCACGATGGCGCCGATCACGATGGCGTCCTTGATCTCGCCGAGTGCCACCGTGATGGCGGCGGCGACGAGGAGCACCACGATCATGGTGTTGGCGAACTGGCCGAGGAAGACGAGCCAGCGAGGCCGGACGGGTTCTTCGGCGATCTCGTTGGGACCGACGATCTCGGCGCGGGCCGCGGCCTCGGTGGCGGCCAGACCACGCTCGGGATCGGACGCGAGCGTAACCAGCGTCTCGGTGGCGCCGAGTGCCCACCACGGTCGTTGATCGTGTTCGGTGACCCCATCGGTCATCGCGTCATCATCCTCCTCTTGGATTTCGGAGAGGACCCACCCCTCCTTTCGAGCATATCGCCCGAGGCGGTGCACCCGCAGCCGGCCGCCGCGTCAGGCCGGTCCGTGGCGGCGGGCTCGCCCCCCTGCGCGTCCCAGCGCTGCCCGGTAGTCCGCCAACGTGTTGACGTCCGGCGGCGGGGACAGGTTGAACTGGACCCGGCGCACCGCTCCCGGCGCCGCCTCCTCAATGAGCCGCCACAAGGCCTTCCCACCCGCGGCAGGATCGATCCCGGCGACGGCTTCGGCCGAGAGGAGGAGCGGATGGCGCGTGGCGTGCCGGTACTCGGCGACCGCGGCCCATGGCCGGCTCGCCTCCCACACGTCGAGCATGCGATCGATGATCCCCGGACCGACAGAGGGCATGTCGCCCAGCAGCACCATCACCGCCTCCGGCTCCCCGAGCGCGGCGATCCCGGTCCGGAACGAAGAGAGATTGCCGGCCCGGTAGTCGGGGTTGGTCGCCACGATCCGCCGGCCGCCCGGGAGCGACGCCTCCACCTCGGAGGCACGGTGCCCGACGACGACCACGATCCGGTCGAGACGGGACGCCTCGGCGGCGGCGACGACAGCCCCCACCATGGTGGTGTCACCCCACGGAAGGAGCTGCTTGACGATGTCGCCCTCCATCCGGAGCGACGCCCCCGCGGCCAGGATCACCCCGGCGACCGGCACGGTCACAGCCCGACGATGTCCTGGGGCAGCACCGGAACCCGGTACAGGTGGCGCCCGATGGCGTCGCGGATGGCGGCCACCACCGCCGGCGTCGACGAGATGGTGGGCGGCTCCCCGATGCCCTTGGCCCCGAACGGCCCCCAATGGTCCGGTTCCTCGAGGAATCGCATCTCGACGTCGGGGGCGTCGAGGGTGGTCGCAAGCAGGTAGTCGGTGAAGCTGTTGTTGAGGATGCGGCCCTCATCGAGCACGAGGCCCTCCAGCACGGCGAGGCCGACGCCCTGCAGGATGCCTCCCTCCACCTGGCCCCGAGCCGCGACCGGGTTGAGGATGCGGCCGACGTCCTGCGCGGTGTCGACCTGCACCACCCGCACCAGGCCGAGGTCGGGATCGACGTCGACGACGGCGCGGTGGGCGGACACCGCGAACCCGGCATGAGGCGCGCCCTGCCCGTTCTCGTCGGTGGGGAACGTCTCGGGATGCCGGAACCGGACGTGCTGTTCGACCGGCCCGGCGCCGCAGACGTCGGCGAGTGAGGCGACCAGTTCGGCGCCGCTCCAGACACCCTCCCCGTCGAGGTCGTCGCCGCCGTACTGATCGAGGAGACGGTCGCGCAGCTCCACCGCGGCCTGGTGGACGGCGCCACCCGTCATCTGGGTCTGGCGGGACGCCGAGGTGGAGCCGGCGGAACCGATCTCCGAGGTGTCATCGGCGACGAAGACGACCTGCTCGATCCCGAGGACGCTGCGGGCGATCTGCTGGCACACGGTGACGAGGCCCTGGCCGACCTCGATGGCGGCGGTGTGCACCTCCACCCCGTCGGTGGTGAGCACCACACGGGCCTCGGCGTAGTCGTCGAAACCTTCGGAGAACGCGAGGTTCTTGAACCCGACCGCGTAGCCGATGCCCCGCCGCACTTGATCCGGCGGGGTGGTGAGGCCGGTGCCGCCCGGGAGGAGGCGCGGGTCGTCGCCGGTGGTCTCGGCCGGCAACGGGATCTCCACGAGGGCGTCGATCACCTCCCTGGTGGGAAGGGCGCCCTCGATGGTCTGCCCGGTGGTGGGCATCGGATCGCCCGCTTCCAGGGCGTTGCGGCGCCGCAGCTCGAGACGGTCGATCCCGAGCCGGTCCGCCAGCAGATCCATTTGTGCCTCGTAGCCGAAGCATGCCTGCACCGCCCCGAAGCCCCGCATCGCCCCGCACGGCGGGTTGTTGGTGCGAGCCGCGGCGGCGTCGACGACGACGTTGTCGCAGCGGTAGGGGCCCACCGCGAAGTAGGCGGCGTTGGCGAGGACCGCCTCGCTGGTGTGGGCGTAGGCGCCGCCGTCGAGTACGAGCCGTGCCTGCACCTTGACCAGGGTCCCGTCGGCGTCGGCTTCGTGGCGGTACCACATGCGGGCGGCGTGGCGCTTGACGTGGCCGACGAACGACTCGGCCCGGTCGTAGACCATCTTGACGGGGCGGCCGGTGCGGAGGGCAAGCATGCAGAGGTGGATGTGGAGCGAGATGTCCTCCCGGGCGCCGAAGGCGCCGCCGATGCCGGCGGGATGGCACCGCACCTCGCCCGGTTCGAGACCGAGGCAGGGGACGATCTGTTCGTGATCGACGTGGACCCACTGGCTTGTGGCCCACAGGT
>JASFUV010000249.1:0-3186 GCA_050050155.1 Acidimicrobiia bacterium
CACTCCTGGCCCGGTTCCCGCAGGTGGGTGTGAACGTCGACGAGGCCGGGCCCGACCCAGGCTCCCTCGCAATCGATCTCCTCGCCTGACGGGTCGAGGTCGGGCCCGATGGCGGCGACGACGCCGTCGCGGATGACGACGTCGTTGCGTCCGGGAAGAACCTCCCCGGCAGCCAGGACGGTGCCGTTGCGCAGGGTGAGATCACGCATCGCGCTCACCTCCGAGGAGCTGGAAGAGGACGGCCATGCGCACCGCGACCCCGTTGGCGACCTGCTCGAGCACCAGGCAGCGGGGATCGTCTGCGACTTCCTGGTCGATCTCGACGCCTCGGATCATGGGCCCGGGGTGGAGCACCGCGGTGTCGGGTTTGAGGCGGGCGAAACGGCGCCGCGTCATCCCGAATCGCTCCCGGTATTCCGGGAGCGACGGGAAGACCGACGCCCCGCCCCGTTCCGCCTGCACCCGGAGCAGGTAGACGGCGTCGAGCTCGGTGAGGACGTCGTCGATCGTGTTGGTGGCCGCGACCGGCCATCCGGTGAGATCCGGAGGCAGCAGCGTGGGAGGAGCGACCAGGGTCACCGACGCGCCCAGGGTGGCGAAGGCATGCACGTCGGAGCGGGCGACCCGTGAATGCCGGATGTCGCCGACGATGCCGATGCGGAGACCGTCGAGGCCCCCGAAGCGCTGCCGCAGCGTGAGCGAGTCGAGCAGCGCCTGCGTCGGGTGCTGGTGCGCCCCGTCGCCGCCGTTGACGACCGGAAGCCGGGTCCACTCCGCGACCCGCCATGGAGCCCCGGTGGCCGTGTGGCGGACCACCATGAGGTCGGCGCCCATCGCCTGGACGGTGAGGACGGTGTCCTTGAGGCTCTCACCCTTCTTGAGCGACGAGGTTCCCGGGGAGAACGAGAGCACGTCGGCGGAGAGGGCCCGCGCCGCCCGCTCGAACGACATGCGGGTGCGAGTGGAGGGCTCGAAGAACATCGTGGCGACGGTCTTCCCGCGCAGTGCCGGGACCTTCGGGATGGGTCGCCGCAGCACCTCGGCGAATTCATCCCCGTCGTCGAGCAGGCTCTCGAGGCGTTCGCGGGCGAGCCCCTCGGTCGTCAACAGATCCGTCATTGCCCCTCCCGTTCGTCTCCGGCCTCGGGCCGGTCGGCGATCCAGACGCCCTCGGCGCCGTCCACCTCGTCGATCTTGACCATGACCCGTTCCGCCAGCGAGGTCGGCATGTTCTTGCCGACGTAGTCGGGCCGAATCGGGAGTTCTCGATGGCCCCGATCCACCAGCACCGCGAGTTGCACCCGCCGGGCTCTCCCGATGTCGGCGAGGGCGTCGAGTGCAGCCCGGATGGTGCGACCGGTGAACAGCACGTCGTCGACCAGGACCACGGTGCGGTCGTCGATCGGGCCCGGGATCTCGGTGGGCCCGAGAGGAACGGTGGGACGCTGGTCGAGGTCGTCGCGGTAGAGCCCGATGTCGAGGGTGCCGACCGTGACCCCGGTGTCCTCGATCTCGGCGAGGTAGCTCCCGACCCGGGCGGCAAGGGGGGCGCCGCGAGTGTGGATGCCGAGGAGGACCACTTCGTCGGCGCCGCGATTGTGCTCCAGGATCTCGTAGGCGATGCGGCGGAGTGCTCGCTCGACGTCGTCGGCGCTGAGGACGGCGCGCATCAGGAGCGTCCTGAAGGGAGCGAGCGAACGGGTGTGGGCGACGCAGACCGGGTCGCGCCTGGCGGCGGTGTCATCGGTACTCCTTCCTTTCCGGCCTCACGGAACCGGGTTTAAAGGTTGGCTCGGCGGACCATAGCACCCTGCCCGCCGGCTGCAGCGACCATCCGCAGGAACGCGAAGATTGAGCCTCGCATGGAGGGAATGGAGGGCTTTCGGTCTCCTCAGGCGGTCCCGGGGGCGGGAGTGCGGTCTTCGGCGAGGGCGGCGATCACCCCGTTGACGAAAGAGCCGCTCCGCTCCGTCGAGTACTCCTTGGCGAGCTTGACCGCCTCCGAGGCGATCACCCCCACCGGGGTGTCGGTGTAGCGCAGCTCGAAGAGGGCCAGCCGCAGCAGGTTCCGATCGACGGCGGGCATGCGTTCCAGCCGCCACCCGGCCGAGGCCGTCGCGATCGCCTCGTCCAGCTCGTCGCGGTGCTCCCAGACGCCGCGGACGAGACGGGTGGCGCGGGCGCTGAGATCCGCGACGTCGGGCTCATCACGCCGCTGTGCCTCGGCGGCATAGAGCGCGCCGAGGGCCTGGGTCCGGGGCTGCTGGCGGGTCACGACGCCCTGGTGAGGTAGTCCCCGGTGCGGGTGTCGACCTTGACCACGTCCCCTTGCTCGACGAAGAGGGGGGCCTGGATGACGAGCCCGGTCGACAACGTCACCGGCTTGGTGGCGCCCGAGACCCGGTCGCCCTTCACTCCGGGCTCGGCGTGGGTCACCTCGAGCTCGACGGACGCCGGGAGGTCGATGCCGATCGGGTTTCCCTCGAACAGGTTGATCTGCACCGTCATGCCTTCCACCAGGTAGTTGGCGGTGTCGCCCACCAGATCGGTCGCCACCGCCATCTGCTCGAACGTGTCGGTGTTCATGCAATGAAAGCCGAGGTCGTCGCGGAAGAGGAACTGGAAGTCCTGGCGATTGATGACGGCGCGCGGCACGTTCTCGCCGGCCCGGAACGTCCGGTCCAGGACCGCCCCGGTCTCGACGTTCTTGAGCTTCATGCGCACGAAGGCCTTGCCCTTCCCCGGCTTGACGTGCTGGTAGTCGACCACCGAGAACAGCCCTTCTGGGAGGTTGAGGGCCATGCCCGGCTTGACGTCGTTGGTCGAGATCATGGGGCTGACAACTCCTTGCTCGCATGGGTGAGAACCTGGTGACCGGTGGGGGTGACGAGGACCATGTCCTCGATGCGGACGCCGAGGCGGCCCGGGAGGTAGACACCGGGCTCCACGGTGACGACGTGACCCGGCTCGAGGACGTCCTCGGAGCCGCGCCGCACCCACGGCTCCTCGTGGATCTCGAGCCCGACACCGTGGCCGGTGGAGTGCACGAAGTACTCGGCGTAGCCGCGTTCCTCCAGGACCTGACGGCAGACCGCATCCACGTCTCCGGCGGTGACCCCCGGCGCGACGGCGGCGATCCCCGCCTCGTTCGAGGCGCGTACCGCGTCGTAGACGCGCTCCAGCTCC
>JASFUV010000250.1:0-3174 GCA_050050155.1 Acidimicrobiia bacterium
CGGCCCAGATGAGGTCCCCGACCCGCTGGAAGCCGAACATCGAGTAGAAAGTGAAGAACGGCACCATCGGGACGCCGCGGGTGGCGTAGGAGGTGGCGGCGGCGATCCAGCTCGCCATCGATCCGGCCTCGGTGATGCCCTCTTCGAGGATCTGACCGTCGCGGGCCTCCACATACGACAGCAGCAGGTCGTGGTCGACCGGTTCGTAGAGCTGACCCTGCGAGGCGTAGATCTTCAGCTCCTTGAACAGGGCGTCCATGCCAAAGGTGCGCCCTTCGTCGGGGATGATCGGCACGACCCGGTTTCCCATCTTCTCGTCCCGGGCCAGGCCCCGCAGCAGGCGGGTGAAGGCGCCGGTGGTGGAGAACTCCGCTTTGCCCGAGCCCGCGTCGAACTCGGCGAACACGGCGTCGTCGGGCATCTGCAGCGGGCGGCGGATGTCGATCCGCCGCTTCGGGAGCCGCCCTCCGAGCGCCTTGCGGCGCTGCGAGAGGTACTGGCATTCGGGCGCCCCGATCGGGGGGCGGTAGTAGGGGGGTTCGGCGTCACCGGCGAGGGCCTCCTCGGGGATCTCCTCTTCGAGGTGGAGCCGGGTCCGCAGTGTCATGAGCTGCTGGTTCGTCAGCTTCTTGATCTGGTGGGTGGCGTTGCGGCCCTCCACATCGGGGCCCAGGGTCCATCCCTTGATCGTCTTGGCGAGGATGACGGTGGGGGCGCCCTTGCGCTCCGTGGCGGCCTTGTAGGCGGCATAGACCTTCTTGTAGTCGAGTCCGCCGCGGCGCAGCTGCCAGATGTCCTCGTCGCTCATGTCCTCGACCATCTCGCGCAGCCGAGGATCGGGACCGAAGAAGTGCTCCCGCACGTAGCCGCCGTCCTCGGCCTTGTAGCGCTGGTACTCGCCGTCGACGGTCGAGTTCATCTTGTTGACGAGGACCCCGTCCACGTCGGCGGCAAGCAACGGATCCCAGTTCGATCCCCAGATGACCTTGATGACGTTCCAGCCGGCGCCGCGGAAGATCGCCTCCAGCTCCTGGATGATCTTCCCGTTGCCCCGGACCGGGCCGTCGAGGCGCTGCAGGTTGCAGTTGACGACCCAGGTGAGGTTGTCGAGCTTCTCCCGGCCCGCCAGCGAGATCGAGCCCAGTGTCTCCGGCTCGTCGGTTTCGCCGTCGCCGAGGAAGCACCACACCCGGGATTCGGAGGTCTCGTCGATGCGGCGATTGTGGAGGTACTTGTTGAATCGGGCCTGGTAGATCGAGTTGATCGGGCCCAGCCCCATCGAGACGGTCGGGTATTCCCAGAAGTCGGGCATGAGGCGGGGGTGCGGGTAGGACGAGAGCCCGCCGCCGATCTCACGCCGGAACCGATCGAGGTCCTTCTCGTCGAAGCGATGCTCGAGGAAGGCGCGGGCGTAGATGCCGGGGGCGGCGTGACCCTGGAAGTAGACGTGGTCGGCGGCCGATCCGTCCCCCTTGCCGCGGAAGAAGTGATTGAACCCGACCTCATAGAGAATGGCCGAGGAGGCGAAGGTGGAGAGGTGGCCGCCGATCCCGTCGGCTTCGTGGTTGGCCTTGATCACCATCACGGCCGCGTTCCAGCGGACGAAGCGCCGGATGCGCCGCTCGAGGTACTCGTCGCCGGGGAACCACGCCTCCTGCTCGGCGGGGATCGTGTTGATGTAGGGGGTGCTCACGGAGGCGGGGACGCCCACGTTCTGGGCGCCGGCCCGCTCGATCAGCTTCGCCATCAGGAACCGGGCGCGCCCGGGACCCTCCGCGTTGATGACCGTGTCCAGGGAATCGAGCCACTCCTGAGTCTCGGATGGATCGGTGTCCGGGAGCTGGTGGGTGAATCCGTCGATGATCATGCGCTTGGTACTCCGCTGCTGTCGATGGCCCGAGCCTACCGACAGCCGCGGGCCCGGGCGACGCCGATACGTCGGCGAATGCGCCGGCGAGCGGTAGATTGGGGTGGACCATGCGGCTCGAACTCACCAAGAAGACCGATCTGGCGTTGCAGGCACTGGGTTGCCTCGCCGAGAACGAGGCGCGGCGTGCAGGAGCGGTGCTGGCCGAGGAGATCGGCGCCACCCGCCAGTTCCTCCCTCAGGTGATGGCGCCGTTGGTGCAAGCCGGCTGGGTCGATTCGATCCCCGGCCCTCACGGTGGCTACCACCTGCTGGAGGGCCTCGACGACATTTCGGTGCTGGACCTCATCGAGGCGATCGAAGGTCAGACCGACCGGGGCCGGTGCGTCCTCACCGGGGAGCGATGCCCCCGCAACGAGGTGTGCGCGCTCCACGCCGCCTGGACACGGGCCCGGGCCGCTCTGCTCGACGAGCTCTCTGCGACCTCGGTGGCGGCCGCGCTGGCCGAAGCCCGCGAGGTGTCGCGGCTCCTCGCCGAGAACTGAAGCCGGCCACCGTCGCGACCGGGAATGCGAACGCGCCTCCGTGCGCTGTGAAGGGCGATGCAACGCGCCACCGCCGGGTGGCGGTCGAACCACGGGATCCGTGCCGGTATACCGGGCCCGGGAGGAAGGGTGGAAGGCATGAAGCGGCTCATTGCCGTTGTCGCCGGTGTGCTGGTGGTGGCGGGAGCAGGCGTCTGGTTCTTCTTCCTCCGGTCCGATGCGCCACCCCCGGTGTCGCTGGAGGGGGCGGTGGGGACCACGGCTCCCGGCGCCACTACCGCCGATGCGGCCGTTGGCGGGACCGTCGAAGGCGTCTGGGTCATCGCGTCAGGATCGGATTCCTTCGTCGGGTACCGCATCGGGGAACGGCTCGCCAGCATCGGCGTTCAGGACGCGGTGGGCCGGACCTCGCAGGTGACGGGCATGCTCCAGATCGAGGGGACCAGCGTCACCGCGGTGTCGATGGAGGCCGATCTGGCGTCGCTGGAGAGCGACAGCGCGCAGCGGGACCGGCGGCTCCGCAGCGCCGGCCTCGAAACCGACACGTTCCCCACCGCCGCCTTCGTGCTGACCGCCCCGATCGCGTTGGGGGAGATCCCGACGGAGGGTGTCCCGCTCACCGCCACGGCACGCGGCGACTTCACGCTTCACGGCGTGACCCGCCCCGTCGAGATCCCGGTCGAGGCGCAGCTCAGCGGCGGCGCCATCGTCGTCGTCGGGTCCCTGCAGGTCACTCTCACCGACTACGGCATCACCGCTCCC
>JASFUV010000251.1:0-3174 GCA_050050155.1 Acidimicrobiia bacterium
TGATGTTCGTGGTCGCCCTCGACCGCTACGAGAAGGAACGGGACCGGGACTGACCCGCTCCTGTCAGACGAGGAACCGCTCCAGCAGCTCCTCCATCGTGGGACCCGACGTGATCTCCAGCTCGTAGAAGACCCGGGTCCGGGGCAGGTCGCCCAGATCGACGACGCGGGCGAGGTCGATCGGCGTGCCGATCACGACCGTGTCGGGATCGGCGGCCCGGATCGTCGCCTCCAATTCGGCGCGCTGCTCCGGGCCGTACCCCATCGCCGGCAGCACCCGGCCGATGTGCGGGAAGGCGGCGTAGACGCCCGCGAGCGACCCGGCCGCGAACGGTCGGGGATCGATCAGCTCGGCGGCGCCGTGCCGCCGAGCGGCCACCGCTCCGGCGCCCTCCGCCATCCCGCCGTGGGTGATGGTGGGGCCGTCCTCGACGACGAGGACCCGCTTCCCGTCGATCAGGTCGGGGTGTTCCACGGTGATCGGAGACGCCGCCTCGATCACGACGGCGCCGGGGTTGGCGGCGGCCACGTTGCTCCGCACCTCGGCCACGCCCTCCGGAGGGGCGGTGTCCACCTTGTTGACGAGCACGACGTCGGCCCGGCGCAGATTGGCCTCTCCCGGCCAGTAGCGCAGCTCGTGACCGGGCCGGAAGGGGTCGACGACACAGATGGAGAGATCGGGCCGGAAGAAGGGAAGGTCGTTGTTGCCGCCGTCCCACACGATCACATCGGCGTCCCCCTCGGCGGCGCGCAGGATGGCCTCGTAGTCGACCCCGGCATAGACCACGGCGCCCTCGCGGAGATACGGCTCGTACTCCTCACGCTCCTCCACGGTGACGTCGGCGGCGGTGAGGTCCTCGAACGTGGCGAACCGCTGCACCCGCTGCCGGAGCAAGTCCCCGTACGGCATGGGATGGCGGACCACCGCCACCCGCTTCCCCGCGGCGGCGAGCACCTGGCGGACCCGGCGGCTCGTCTGGCTCTTCCCGCTCCCGGTCCGAGTCGCGGTGACCGCCACCACCGGCTTGGACGAGGTGAGGAGGGCGGCATCGCCGACGAGTGAGAACGCGGCGCCGGCGGCCACCGCCCGGGCGGCGAGGTGCATCACGTGCTCGTGCGACACGTCCGAGTAGGCGAAGAGCACCAGATCGACGTTCTCCTGGGCCACGAGCCGCTCCAGATCCTCCTCCGGGTGAATGGGGATCCCGTCCGGGTAGCCCGGTCCCGCCAGCTCCGCCGGGTAGCGGCGATCGTCGATGTCGGGGATCTGGGCAGCGGTGAACCCGACGACTCGTATCTCGGGCCGGCCGCGGTACAGGACGTTGAAGTCGTGGAAGTCACGTCCGGCGGCACCGAGGATCAGGACACGCGTTGGCATCGATCGAACTCCTGTTGCGAGGTATCCCGCGACCCTACCCCGCCCGGGATGGATAGGCCGCGGCCGGACGGCTCAGGAGCGTTGCAGGTGGAAGGCCAGGATCTGCAGCTCGGTGGAGAGGTCGACGCGGCGCACCTCGACCCCCGGGGCACGGCGCAGGATGGCAGGGGCGAAGTTGAGGATCGAGCGCACCCCGGATCGCACCAGACGATCGGCCACGTCCTGGGCGGCGTAGGAAGGGGTGGCCACGATCCCGATCGAGATCGACCGCCGGGTCACGATCCTCTCCAGGTCGGTGAGCGGCTCCACCACCAGGCCGTCCGCCGCATCGCCGACCTTGGTGGGATCGACGTCCAAGATCGCCCGCACCTCGAATCCCCACCCGACGAACCCCGGGTAGTTGGCGAGCGCCAATCCGAGGTGCCCGGCGCCGATGATGGCGACCCCGTAGGTCTTGACCAGCCCGAGGGCCTGGCGCAGCTCGCGGCGCAGCTCGTCGATGTCGTAGCCGACCCCGCGCACCCCGCGGGCGTCGATGTGCGACAGGTCCTTGCGGACCTGGGCAGGGTTGACGCCGGCGATGGCGGCGAGCTGATCCGACGAGCAGGTCGACTGGCTCGTGGGCAGGTCGCTGAGACACCGCAGGTACACCGGGAGCCTCGCCACCGTTGCGGAGGGAATCGAGTCTTTCACCGTCAGCGGAGGATAGTGGGTCGCCGGTTCCCTCTCGCTGGCTGCGGGCCCTGCCGGCGGTCGCCGCAGCCGGCCCCGCAGCGCCGTCCACCAGGCGGCGCGAGGGCCGATCCGCCCTTCTGCGAGCACCGTTCCCGCGCCGTCCCACACCACGGGGATCCGGTCGGAGAACGCGTCATAGAGGTCGGGATCGGCGTCGACGTCCTCGACGATCACGGCAACCCCGAGGCGGGCGGCCGCGGCGGACACCCGCTCCAGGGCGGCGGCGCAACGGCCACACCCTTCCCTGGTGACGAACCGGAGCGTGCGGTCCCGGCTCACGACGCCACTATCGTCCGCCGCGCCATGCGTCCCGCCACCGCCCTCGTGCTGCTGCTGCTCCTTTTGCTCATCGTGGGGGCTTTCGTCGTGCAGCTTCAGCTCGCCGACGGGCTCTGAAGCTCGGCTGCCGGCGTCCCGGGACCCCGCATGGTGAGGGTGGTCCCCACCGCGATCGGGAAGGCCTCCTCGGCGCGCCCCTCCCGGACCGCAATCGCGATCTGGCCGTACGAATCGACGTGGAGGAGCCCCTCACCCGCCTCCACCTGCCCGTAGGCCGCCACCCATGGGAGGCGGTACTCGACACTCCCGATCCCGACCACGACGTCGCTCACGGGGGTGACGCCGGCCCTCTCGAGGTCGGCGGGGGACACGTTGGTCTGGGCGTTGCCGAAATGATCGATCCACAGGATCTCGCCGTGGAGGGTGCCGGCGTCGTGCTCCACCAGCGGCAGCATCAGCGGGACCACCGTGTCGGGGTCGACCTCGGGACCGAGCTGTTCCACCGTCGCCTGCCCCGAGGCGACGACGGCAGCCGCCGGAGCGAACACGTCCCGCCCGGCGAAGGTGGCGCCCTCGGTGGGGAGGCGCAACTCGGGGTTCTCGATCGCCACGATCAGGTCGGCACCGCCCACCATCGCGACCGCGGGGGCGAGCAGGCCGTTGTCGGGGCCGATCATGGTGCCCCACTCGGTCCGAGCGGCCAGCGCCCGCCGCGACGTGCCGACCCCGGGGTCGACCACCGCGAGGGCGACGCCCTGGGGCAGGTACTGGATCGCCCGCAAC
>JASFUV010000252.1:0-3168 GCA_050050155.1 Acidimicrobiia bacterium
CTCGGCGATCACCTGAAGCCCGGGCGTGGCGAGGGCCGCGGTGAAGCCGCGGGCCTCGTCAGGGCGCGAGGAAGGAATCGTCGCCGGAGAGGAGGCGGCGAGGGCGGCGACACGGCGCCGGGTCGCGGAGAGGATCTCTTCCAGCACGGGAGGGCATCGTAGCCCGCGCCGTCACCCGTCCTGGAGGGTGCGGACGTACGCCACCAGGCTGTCGATCTGCTCGGGGGTGAGGCGTCCGAACGACGGCATCGCCCCCGGCCCGACCTCGATCACCCCTGCGATCTGGTCGTCCTGCAGCGTCGCCGCGTTCGACCCGGGGCCGATGGCGGGGGCCATGCTGCTCCCACCCCCGTCCGCCGAGTGGCAGCGGGCGCACGAGTGGGTGAAGAGCTCCTGGCCGTAGAGACCCTCGGCGGAGGACCCGCAGGCGGCGAGCAGCACCACGGTGCAGGCGAGGAGAGCCCATCGGCGCATCATGGGCAGGAGGGTAGCGACCTGCGCCGCGGGCACGATCCTCAGGCGGGCACGTCACCGGGGAGGGCGCGCACCGTCGCCACCACCGGGTCGCGGGCGGTCACCACCTCCACCTCGGCGCCCGCCTCGACCTCGACCCGGATCATGGCGAGGGCGACCGACCTGCCGTCCCGCCCCGTTCCGGCGGAGGTGACCTCCCCGACCTCGCGACCCTTCCAACGCACCACGCCCTCGAGGGCGGCGTTCCCTGGTGCCGCCAGCCCGACGAGCCTGCGGTTGACATGGCCGCGGGACGCGATGCGAGCCACCAGCTCCTGGCCCAGGAAGCAGCCCTTGTCGAAGTCGACCGATGCCGCCACGAGTCCGGTTTCTTCGGGGATGGGCTCCCCGCCGGTTTCGGCGCTCCCCGGTTCGCCGGCTTCGATCCGGAACCCCTCGGCCGCCTCGGGATCGAGCGGCTCGGCTCCCGCCGCCACCAGCGCCCCACGATCGACGCCCACAACGGCGTAGCGGGGAACCTCGACGTGGAGGAACGGGGTGCGGGCGACGATGCCGCCGCCGGGCACCGCCTGCCATCCGACCGGCTCCGTCACCTCGATCCCGGCGGCGCGCTGCGCCACCGCCGCCGCCTCCGGCCCCCACAGGTCGATGACCTGGTGTGGCTCCGGATCGATCGTGACGTCGACCCTCAGCCGGAAGCGGGCCAGATCGCCCGCCACCACCGCACCGTGCCCGGCGTCGGTGACGATGCCGACCTCGTCGAGCCCGACCAGCAGCCACAACGCCGCCCGCAGCCGGCCCCGTGGACTGAGCAGCAACGCCCGCGCCACGGCCCCGGCCGGAAGGGAGGGAAGCGAGCGGCTCAGCAGACCGTCGAGGAAGGACACGGTGTCGGGCCCCCGCACCCACACGAGCTCGCGGCCTGCCGTGACGAGGGCTGCGCCTCCGAGGAACGGTGGCGCGCCCCGGGCGGGAAGCCGCCCGGGATCAGACATCGCGGGACCCCTCGATGGCGGCGAGCACCGCCGCCGCCTTGTTGAGACACTCCTGGTACTCGGTGGCAGGATCACTGTCGGCCACGATCCCGGCGCCGGCCTGCACCCACGCCTTGCCATCGGCCGCCACCAGGGTGCGCAGGGCGATGGCGGTGTCGACGTTGCCGGAGAAGTCGATGTAGCCGACCGCCCCGGCGTAGGGACCGCGGGCGGTGGGCTCCAGCTCGTCGATGATCTCCATCGCCCGCACCTTGGGGGCGCCCGAGACCGTCCCGTGCGGGAAGGTCGCCCGGAGCACGTCGACCGGGCCCACCCCGGGACGCAGCCTCCCCGACACGTTCGAGACGATGTGCATCACGTGCGAGTAGCGCTCGATGACCATCAGCTCGTCGACCGTCACCGTCCCGTACTCGCAGACCCGGCCCAGGTCGTTGCGGGCGAGATCCACCAGCATGACGTGCTCGGCGCGCTCCTTCGGGTCGGCCAGCAGATCCTGTTCGAGCGCCACGTCCTCCTCGGGAGTGGCGCCGCGGGGCCGGGTCCCGGCGATGGGACGGCTCGTCGCCTTCCCGTCGCGAGCGCGCGACATGACCTCGGGCGAGGAGCCCACGATGGCGACGCCACCGTGGCGGACGAAGAACATGAACGGCGACGGGTTCACCAGCCGCAGCGAGCGGTAGATGGCGAACGGGTCCCCGTCGAAGTCGACCTCGAACCGCAGCGACGGAACGATCTGAAAGGCATCCCCCGCCTTGATGTACTCGATGGCGGTCGCCACCGCGGCCTCGAATGCCTCTCGCGACATGGTGGCCCGCGCCGCCGGCCGGGCGGCAAAGGCGGGCCGCGACCGGATCCGGTAGCGCTCTCCGGCACCCAGAGACTCCACCGCGGTCTCCAGGTCCGCCACCGCGGCGTCGTAGGCGCTCCCGGGGTCGGCGTCGCCGACGAACACGTTGCGGACGAGACGCACCGTCTGCCGGAAGCGGTCGACGACGGCCAGCATCCCGAAGAATTGCCACATCATCTCGGGGAGGCCGCGATCGTCCTCCGGCCGGTCGGGGAGGTGTTCGACGTAGCGCACCGCGTCGTACGACAGGTAGCCGACGGCCCCTGCGAAGAGAGGCGGGGGAAGGTCGCCGAGGCCGAGCTCGGCCGGGGGCGGGGTCCGGTAGCGGCCGATGACCCGCTCGAGCACGGTGAGCACGTCGCCGTCGGGGAGGTCGACGTCGCCGCCGGCCGCCCAGCAGCGGCCGTCACGGGCGAGGAGGGTGAACTCGGGCCGCCATCCGACGAACGACCAGCGGGCCCAGCGATCGCCGCCCTCGACCGATTCGAGGAGGAACCCGGAGTCGGCGCCCACCAGTTTCTCGAACACCGACACCGCGGTCTCCCGGTCGCCGAGCACCTCCACCGACACCGGCACCACGGGGTACTCGGCCGCCAAGGCCGCGAAGCGGGACCGATCCAGCGCAGGTTGCATCGGGCGAGGTTATCGGATCTCACACATCGGCGAGTCCGTCGAGCCCGAGCCGCACCAGGAGCCGGCTGAACCAGGAATTGAGGTCGACGATGCGCCCGGTCACCAGGAGCAGTCCGAACCCGGCGAGCAGCAGCCCGGAGGCGATGCTGATGGGAGTGAGAAAGCGCTTCACCCAGTTGAAGAAGGAGAACGCCTTGGCGAGCAACAGGGCGGAGATCA
>JASFUV010000253.1:0-3162 GCA_050050155.1 Acidimicrobiia bacterium
CATCGTCATCCGCCGATCGGGTGAGGAAGGCCGGGGACGGTTGGTCGCGGAGCGTGTGAGCGCCGAGGGTGCATGCGAATCTCCATGCGTCGGGCAAGGGTAGTGGCCGGGGACGGTCACGGCAGGCAGCGACACGGCCGGACCTGCCGTCGCGGCACCGGCCGTGGCCCGTCCCCTCACTAGCATCGAGGCGATGCGGATCTGCCTGATCGCGATCGGCCGCTACCTCAACGACCCTCGTGCCTGCACCCTCGCCCGCAGCCTGGCGCGGGTCGGCAACGACGTCGTCGTGGTCGCGGTCGGCTCCGCCCCGACCGCCACCGGCGCCGACGGGGTGGAGGTGCGCTTCATCCCGAGCCGCTACCCGCAAGGCGGGGGCCGCTACGGGAAGGCGCTGTTACGACGCGTCCAACCCGGGTTCGTGCGGCGCCGGATCCTGCGGCGCAAGCTGGCCGCCGCCGCCATCGGGGTCGGCGCCGACATCTACTACCCGACGACACCGGCCCTGGTCCCGGTGGCCCGGGCCGCGGCGGAAGCGACCGATGCCGCCGTCGCCCGTGACCCGCGCTGGCCCGACGCCGGTCCCTCCGACCTGGTCCGGCTCGCCCCCCACCAGCCGCAGCGCAGCGTCTCCCCGGCCGGGCCCGGCGGCCCCTACCTGACCCCGGAGGCCCGGAGGGAAGGCCCCACCCCCGAACCGGGACGCCACCACGGCCGCCGCATCGCCCTGTGCTACCGCAAGACCGATACCAATCCCGGCAAGTACCTCGAAGCCGCCCTGATCCGGGCCGGCGCCACCGTCGAGATCCACACCGACAGCCTCGACTGGTCGACGTTGACGCCCAACACCGACGCCGTCGTCTTCGTCGAGGGCCCGTACCCGGCGCTGACGATCCGGGGGCGCCGCCTCCCCATCCCCACCGTGTTCTGGGTCCACCACGGAGAGCACCACATCCCCACCAACCTGCGCCTCGTCGAACGCTACGGGGCGCAGGCAGTGCTGCTCGCCCACTCCTGGCACCTGGCGCATCGGTTCCCGGTCCCGGTGCACCGTTTCACGTTCGGGGTGGCGCCCGAACTCGTCGACGCCTCGATCCCGTGGGCACGACGCCGCTACACGGTGGCGATGGTGGGCGGCCAGTTGCGGCGTTCCGGCGGCACCTACCAGCGGCGGCAGCGGCTCGTCGCCGACCTGGAGCGATCCCTCGGCGAGGAACGCACCGCCTTCGTCTCCGACGTGACCGCCCGCGAGATGGCCGGGATCTACGCCAACGCCCAGATGATCATCAACGAGGGCGGGACCCGCCATTACCCCATCACCATGCGGGTGCTCGAAGCCGTCGGCTCGGGTGCGGTGCTCATCACCGACGACCTCCCCGGCACCGACCTCATCGTGCCCCGCGACCAGTACGTCGTGCTGGAAGACGACGTCGCCGCCCAGGTACGGCGCCTGCTGCGCGCCCCCGAGGCGCTGGAGCACATGACCGCGGCAGCCCGCGAGTACGCCCTGGCACACCACACCTACGATCACCGGGTCGACGACCTGCTCGACATCATCGACCACCTCGACACGCCGCTGCCGTCCCGCATCGGCGTCTCCCGCGGCCCCCTGGCGGCACTCATCGACGACGACGTCGAGGTGCAGCGCATCGCCGGCTTCGGGCTGCCGGACCTCGCGACCGAACTCCCCACCCGAGAGGTGTGGGACGGTGAGCAGCGCCTGGCCCGGCTCGCGCCCGGCACGATGGAGGCGATCGCCATCGGGCCCGGCGGCGCCTCCGACCTGCCCCGGGCTCTGGCGGCGGCGCGGCGCTTCATCTATGCCTCCGGCCAGGTCGCCGCGGTGTCGGACTTCGTGACCCGGGAACACCCCGACGCCACCCTCCAGCACCGCGACGGGCTGCTGCGAGTCGACCTCAACGCCGAGTCGTACCGGGTGCTGCCCCACGAACGGGACGCCACCACCTGAACCGGCTCGGGCCGGCCGACGGGTCGTCCCGATTTGGCGCCGGACGGGGTAACGTCGCGGGCGGATGCGTACCCGGACCCTCGTTGCCGTCATGGTCGGCGCCCTGCTGGTGGGAGCGGTGGCGTACGCCGACTCGCTGCCCCCCGGCGGGACGTTCGTCGACGACGACGGAAACGTGCACGAGGGCTACATCGAAGCCATCGCCGCGGCCGGCATCACCCGCGGCTGCAACCCGCCCGTCGACGACGAGTACTGCCCGGCCCGGCCGGTGACCCGGGCGGAGATGGCGGCGTTCCTCGTGCGAGCCCTCGGGCTCCCCGCCGGGACTCCCGACCGGTTCGTCGACGACGACGGCTCGCTGTTCGAAGACGACATCGACCGGATCGCCGCCGCCGGCATCACGCTGGGCTGCGACCCGCCCACCAACGAGCAGTTCTGCCCGGACGACCCGATCACCCGAGGCCAGATGGCCGCGTTCCTCGTCCGCGCCTACGGCTACGCCGCCGCCGGGGTGGGGGACCGGTTCGTCGACGACGATGGCTCGGTGTTCGAGGGGGACATCGACCGGCTCGCCGCCGCCGGGGTGACTCTGGGCTGCGACCCGCCGGTCAACGATCGCTTCTGCCCCAACGACCCGGTGCGCCGCGACGAGATGGCGAGCCTGCTGGGAAGGGCCGAAGGACTCACCCCCATCGTCCCGCCGCCCCGGCCCGTCCCCACCCTCGAAGAGGTCACGTCCGGGCTCACCCGACCCCTCTTCGCCACCGCCCCCGCCGGGGACAACCGCCTCTTCGTGGTCGAGCAGGGGGGCCGCATCCGCATCGTCGCCGGCGGCACGGTGCAAGCCACCGACTTCCTCGACCTGAGCGTCCTGGTGAGCACCGGGGGCGAGCAGGGGCTCCTCGGCCTCGCCTTCCACCCCGAGTACGCCACCAACGGCCGGTTCTACGTCTCGTACACCAACACCGCCGGCGACTCGCGCGTCGCCGAATACCGCGTGTCGGCCGATCCCGACGTCGCCGATCCGGCCACCGCTCGCGCCATCATCGGCGTGGACCAGCCTGCCACCAACCACAACGGCGGCATGATCACCTTCGACGCCGCCGGCAACCTGCTGTTCGGCCTCGGCGACGGCGGCGGCTCCGGAGACCCCAACGATCGGGCGCAGGATCCCACCGACCTGCACGGCTCGA
>JASFUV010000254.1:0-3152 GCA_050050155.1 Acidimicrobiia bacterium
GGCGATGTCGGGGGAGATGAGGGTGTTGGCCCCGGCACGCACCCGGCTGGCGACGATGCGGAACGAGGCGTCGCCGGTGGCGGCGACGTCGGCGCTCGTCACCGTCTCGATGGCGGCGAGCGGCGGTGCCTCCTCCCGCAGCCGCCGGGTGAACTCGTCGACGGCGGGCGGCGGGCCCTCGACCTCGATGAACACCGAGCCGCTGTCGTTGCCGACGATGCCGCCGAGGCCGAGGCCGGTGGCGAGGCCGTGCACGAACGGCCGGAACCCGACGCCCTGGACGACGCCGGTGACGGTGAGGATGCGCCGGAGCCGAGCAGGCGGCACGGAATCAGCTCTTGATTTCGAGCAGCTCGATCTCGAACGTCAACGCCTCGCCTGCGTAGGGATGGTTGGCGTCGACCGTCACGGTGCTGTCGGTGATCTCGGTGACCATGGCCTGGTAGGTCTGGTCCATCAACACAATGTCGCCGATCGCGACGTCCTCGGGGGCGTTCTCGATCGGCACGGTGAAGACCAGCGCGGGGTCGTAGTCGCCGTAGGCGTCCTCGGGCGGGATCCGCACCGTCTTGGTCTCGCCGACGGTCATGCCGTCGATGGCGGCGTCGAAGCCATCGATGACCTCGCCGGAGCCGAGGGTGAACTCGAACGGATCACGATCCCGGGAGGAATCGAACACGGTGTCGTCGTCGAGGGTGCCGACGTAGTGAACGGACACGGTGTCGCCCGCCTGGGCGACGTTGGGGTCGCCGACCCGCTCGGTGGTGGTCGTGGCGGCCGTGGTGGTGGTCGTGTCAGATGCAAGCGTCGTGGTGGAGGTCCCGGCGTCCGCGTCGCCGCCACACGCAGCGAGGAGGAGCGCGAACGCCACGACGGCGATCAGGCGAATACGGGGTTTCACGATGGGGTGTCCTCTGTGGGGAAGTCGCCATCCTACGGCGCGCCGGGTGCTGTGACGCCGCCGGCGCCTCGCGCACCGCCGATTCGCGGGCCTCGAGAGTTCCCTCAAGGCGACCGCAGAGGCGGCCGATCGAATCGACAATCACAGAGGAGTTCCTCATGCCGGACGCCGACTGGCCCAGCGAGCCTCGGGCCTCCGATCGCGACGACGATCGTGAGGCGATTCCCCGCGATGCCAGGCAGGACCTCGCCGAGCTCCAGGCGCGGGTCGAGCGCCTCCTCGATCCGTCCAACATCACCTTGACGTCCAGCTCCGCCATGGAATCCGCCGCACAGGCATCGGTGACGACCAGCCCCACGGTTCGGCCCAACGTCGCCGAGGAGGCTCCGCCCGTCGCCTTCTCCCGCCGCGACGCCGGGTCGAGTGACCTCGCCGCCCGGCTCCGGGAGATGGAGGGCGCGGAACGCACCCGCCCGCCCGGCCCCGGCGCGACGGGCGCCTCGCAAGGCCCGGCATCGGGGCCGTCCTTCGACGAGCTCCGGCGTGCCATCACCGACGAGCTCCCCGACGACGGAGACGACGACGAGGGTGACCCATACCGGGACGTCGAGCACCTCGAGACCACTCTCGCCGGCGACGACGACCCGTTCGATCCCTCCTACGAGGACGACGAGACCGAAGAGGCGGAAGCGATCGACGCCCACGCCTACCGGACGCGGGTCCGCATCGTGGTGTTGATCCAGGTCTTCACCGCCATCGCATGCGGTCTGCTCGCCCTCCTCCACGTCACCGGCACCATCTGATCCCTCGCTTCCGCCGCCGCGGAAGTGCCCGTGCCCGCCCCCGCTAGCTTGAGAGCCGCGCCGCCGCGACGAGGGAGGATGCGCATGGACGGGGAACGGATGCCGCCGCGGAGCGGCCGCGATCGGAGACTGCGCTGATGGGCCGGCACCGCGACCTGCTCGACCGTCATCGCCAGGTCCTGCCCTCCTGGCTCGCCCTCCTCTACGGTGAGCCGATCGCCATCGTCGAAGGCAGCGGGCGCCGCGTCACCGACGCCGAGGGCCGCAGCTACCTCGACTTCTTCGGCGGGATCCTGGCGACCATCTCCGGGTACGCCGTCCCCGAGGTGGTGGCCGCCGTCCAGGAGCAGGCCGCCCGGATGATGCACACCTCGACGCTGTACCTGATCGAATCCCAGATCGAGCTGGCCGAAGAGATCTCCCGCCTCTCGGGTATCCCCGACGCCAAGGTGTTCTTCACGAACTCCGGGACCGAAGCGAACGACGCCGCCCTGATGATGGCGACCCGCTACCGGCGTTCCAACCAGGTGCTGGCGATGCGCAACAGCTATCACGGCAAGTCACACTCGACGGTGGCGATCACCGGCAACGCCGCCTGGTCGGCGACGCCGTTCAGCCCGTTCCACACCGTCTACCTCCATGGCGGTTACCGGTACCGGAGCCCCTTCGCCGACCGCAGCGATGCCGACTTCATCGCCGCCGCGGTCGCCGACCTGCGGGACCTGCTCGCCATCGCGGTGGCGGGCGACGTCGCCTGCCTCGTCGCCGAGCCGATCCAGGGTGTCGGCGGCTTCGCCCTCCCCCCCGACGGCCTCTACGGGGCACTCGAAGCGGTGCTCGACGAGCACGGCATCCTCTTCATCAGCGACGAGGTCCAGACCGGCTGGGGCCGCACCGGCGAGCACTTCTGGGGATACGAGGCCCACGGGGTGACTCCCGACCTCCTCACGTTCGCCAAGGGAGTCGGCAACGGTCTGCCCGTCGCCGGCGTGGTGGGACGGGCAGAGGTGATCGACTGTCTCCCCGCCAACTCGATCTCGACGTTCGGGGGGAACCCTCTCGTCACCGCGGGGGCCCTCGCCAACATCCGCTACCTGCGCGAGCACGATCTGCAGCGCAACGCCCTCGAAGTGGGGCAGGTGCTCCGCTCCGAGCTCGAGGATCTGCAGCGCGAGGTCCCGGCGATCGGCGACGTGCGCGGCAAGGGGCTCATGATCGGCATCGACCTCGTCTCCCCCGGCAGCGACGCGCCCGACCCGGACCTGGCACGGCGAGTGTTGGAAGAGGCGCGTCGCGGGGGTCTGCTCCTGGGAAAGGGCGGTTTGCAGGGAAACGTGTTGAGAGTCGCCCCTCCGCTGTCGATCACCAGGGAGGAAGCCGTCGAAGGGCTGACGATCACGAGCGAGGCGGTACGCCGGGCCGCCGGTTGAGATCACGCCCCGCAAGGA
>JASFUV010000255.1:0-3084 GCA_050050155.1 Acidimicrobiia bacterium
GATGGTGAGCCCGGTGTCGTCGACGCTGGCGAAGGCGTCGCCAAGAGCGTCGAGGATCGCCTCCCGGGTCGGCTCGTCGGACACGTCCCCGGTGACGGTGACCGCCCCGCCCGACCATTGCATCAGGAGCGGATCGGTCTCGACGGTGACGTCCCCGGTGGCGGGTGGGAGCACGAGCCGGATCTCGCTGTGGACGGACCGCACCCCGTCGAGAGAGGCGACGATCTCGGGAACGGTGACGAGGTCCTCCTCCTTGGAGACCGATCCGGTGAGGGAGACGTCCTGACCGGTCGCTTCGACCTCGATGTCGAGGTAGGCGTTGGCCTGCAGCGCCGCGGTGGCCCGGTGTTCCAGGTCGCCCTGGATGACGTTGATGCCGTAGAGGACCCCGAGTCCGACGATGATGGCGAGCCCCACGAGCGACATGAGGATGAACGCCTGGAGTTCGACGATGGGGCCGCTCTCCGTCGGGCCACGGAACGGTGGCGCGTCGGAGGTTGGCTTCGCATCGCCCAGATCTCTGAGCCGCCGTCGTGCAGACTTCCTGCCCATACCTCAGTCGCTTCGTCGACCTGCCTGATAGTACCGGGCCAGGGCGAGTCCGCCGTTCATCCGCCGGGGTGGACCGTGGTCAGCCGCCGACCACCATGTCTTGGGACAGCGGGCTGGTTTCCTCGTCGGAGAGCACCACACGGATCGTCTCGTGGTGTTCCTCGCCTCCGGTCAGCATGTCGGCCACGGCCGCCTTGAGGGCCCGCAGCAGGGTCGTGAGCTCCTTGTGCTGGCGGTGGGCGGAAGCGAGCACCTCGGCCGCCTCCGCCTTGCTCGCTTCGATGGCGGCGAGGGCATCACGGCGGGCTTCACCGATGAGCCCGTCGGCCTGCTCGGCGGCCTCGCTGCGAAGCCGCTCCGCCTCTTCCTCGGCTTTCTCGAGGCTGTGCTTGGCCCGCAGCAGGATCTTCTCGGCTTCGTCATGGACCCGCGCCACGTCGGCGTCGGTGCCTCCGGTCATCTCCTCGGCCCGGCGCTCGGCCTCTCCGATGATCTTCTTGGCGCGCCGTTCGGCGTCGTCGAGGATGGCCTGCTTGCGGTCGGCGGCCTCGAGGATGGTCTGGCCGACGTCGCCGTCGCGCCCGGTCAGCTCTTCGATCTGGCGCTTCTGGGCGTTGATCTTGCCGTGGGCGACGGCGACCTCGCCTTCGAGGTTCTTGACCGCGTCACCGAGACGGTCGAGGAAGCTGTCCACCTCGGCCGGGTCGTACCCTCGTTTCGCCAGCGTGAAGTCCGCCTTCTCGATCTCGGCCCACAAATCGCTCACGGCCGCCTCCTCAAGTGCCGGCAGCCACCGGCGTCGCGCCTCTCCCCTCTGATACTACGCTCAGTGTAGTGCTTGCCACTCTACGTAGTCAAGGGTTGTCCAATGCCTGTTCCAACCGTCCCACCAGCTCCGCCTGCGCCGCATTGAGCTTCGCCACCGCCACCTCCGGCGGGTACCAGGCGACCCGGTCGATCTCCGGGTACGACCGCATCGTCCCCGAGTGGGGCGGCCATTCCATGTCGAAGGTGTTGGACCGGACCCGCGCAGGGTCCAGATCCCCCTCGCAGGCCCAGGCATGGACCTCCTTGCCGCCCCTTTGGCGCACCGTCCCGAGCGCCATCAAGGCGGTCCCGTCCACCTCCGTCCCGGTTTCCTCCTCGAACTCGCGGCAGGCGGCCTCCGGCAGCGACTCCCCCGGTTGCGGCTCCCCCTTCGGAATGCTCCAGACGCCCTGGTCCCGGCTCGCCCAGAACGGTCCGCCGGGATGGGCGATGAGAACCTCGAGGCCGCTCCCCCGCCACCGGTAGAGGAGGATCCCGGCGCTCACGGCTCCGGTCACGACCTCGGCGCCTCCCAACAGGTGACGCCGTCGTCACCCACCGTGGCGCCGTGCACCACGCCGGGGGGAACATCGAGCCGGTCCCCCGCAACCAGCGCCCGGTCCCCGTCGGGAAGGTGGAACGTGATGGAGCCGGCCACGCACACCAGGACCTTGTGATAGCCGTGGTGATGCGGGGCGTAGACGGTGCCGGGAGTGTTCGACCAGGCGTGCGGCGTCAAACCCTCGGCCGCGAACACCACAGACGCCGCCGCCTCGACATCAGGGACCGCTTCACTCACCTTCCGAACCCTAGGAGGTCAGATCGGCACAGGACGTCTCGTCGGGGAGCAGCGGCCGGAACACCAGGTGGTACTCGGCGCCGTCCACGGTCCAGGGGGTGAGCTGGTTCGCCTCACGGATCGTCGGCAGGGCGGAGGCGAGGTCGTCCCCGTCGACCACCCGGCAGGTGAAGCCCGCCCCGGCCGGTTCCCCTCCTTCGAGCGATCCCGCCGGCCACGCCCGGGTGGGCTGGGGGAGATCGGGCGCACCCTCGTACCCGGTGGCGTACACCGCCATGGCGCTCGGGGCGTAGTCACTGCTGCCCTCGACGACCTGCGATCCCGCCAGGTAGGTCTCGAGACCGAACAGGACGGTGGCGAAATCGGAGGCGGCTCTGCGGCGAGCCTGCTGCTCCTCGGTCAGGTCGACGGGACCGGCGCTGATCGTGCCTTCCGCGCCCAGGGCGTAGACGGCGACGTCATGCCGCTCGCCCCCGGTGATGACGGTGAACGTGGTGGTGGCCGCGTCGGCGATCGGGGGCGTCCCGTAGTCGAGTTGAGGGCCGAGCAGCCCGGCCCGGTCCGCCTCCTCGAGGAGGAACTGGATGGCGTCCTCGCTGATCGTGAAGGTCTGGACCGACGGGAGGGCCGGACCCGGGTAGATCTCGATGATGGCGCCGGGAACGACCACGGTGCCGTCGCCGTAGACCGATACGGCCGGAAGTTGGCCGATGGCGAAGTCGACCGGGACGAGGCCGCCCCCCACCGATGCCCGCACCACCAGATCGGTGGCGCCGGTGGGGTGGTCGTAGCCGGTGGCTTCCTGCTCGTCGCCGCCGCAACCGGCGATCAGCGCCGCGGCGAGGACGAGCGTCATGGTCAAGGTGATGAATCTCTGCATGGCGGGTTGGACGTTCCCCACCGCCCCTCCGGTTCCCGTCAGGATG
>JASFUV010000256.1:0-3071 GCA_050050155.1 Acidimicrobiia bacterium
GCGGTGTCGCTGTCGCGGGTCCACGAGCAATCGGCGATGTCGCCGGCGACAACGAAGCGCGGTCCCAACTCCACCGGCGGCAGCGTGGTCGTGGTGGTCGATGTGGTCGACGTGGTACTCGTCGATGTGGTGGACGTCGTGGTGGTGCTGGTCGTCGAGGTGGTGGTGCTCGACGAAGTCGTCGTCGTGGAGCTGGTGGTGGGTGGTTCGGTGGTGGTGGCTTGGGTCGTGGTGGTGGTGTCGGTGGTGGTGATGACGAGTTCGGGCCTGAGGTTGAGGTCGGTGGTCTCCTTGGAGGCGTAGTGGATGCCGTTGTCGGAGTTGGGGACCAGGTAGTACTCCCAGATGCCGTCTTGGAGGAGGGAGGTGACGTCGATTTCGTACCAGCCCGACGGTGCTCCGGGCAGGTCGATCAGCTCGTCACCGACGGCGGGGGCGTTGCTCCAGGTGACGGTGTTCTCGTTCCAGGTGCCGTCGACGGCGTGGAGGGTTCCGGCGTCGTTGCCGCCGTTGCGGGCGAAGAGCCGCAGCGTGGCGGAGGTGACGGTGCCGGGGACGGGGTCGAAGCGCAGCAGGATGCGCAGCTCGTTGGGGAGCGGAGCATCCATCTGCAACAGATCCCGGGACCCGTAGTTGCCGTTGGGACTGCCGTCGGAGACGAAGGTGTCGGCGCTGGGATGCACCGTCGTGGTGGTGTCGGCGACCGCCATGCCACCGATCGCCACCACCCCGGCCAGCACCACCAGCGCCACCAGCCACCGGGTGATGAGTGCGGCCTCCACGCGGCCATCACTGTGACGTCGGTTGTTCAAGGGGGACCCCCTTCAGTCGTGCGTCGTGCGGGCCGGTGGCCCTGTTCCTCCTCCCGCCGGGACGGCAGTGTCCCGGCCGGCGGATCGGTGCCGAGGATCGAAGAGAGCGGGACGGCTCCGAGCCCGCCCGCCGCACCCTGACCCGCGGCACGCGCTGCCTTGCACTGGGAGGGACTGTACCCGGGTCGGTCCGCCCTCCCTGGAATCTCCGTCGCCTACGCGCCGCCGAGACGGAGGGCGCCGCCGGCGCCGGCCGGCACCGCCGGTCGATGCGGTGGAATCGGGGCCATCTCCCGGAAGCCGGCCTCCGGCGCCGGGCGCCGGTCCGGTTCACCGCGGTTGGGCCACAGCGCCATCGCCCGCTCCGCCATGGCGGTGATGGTGAGCGCTGGGTTCACCCCGAGGTTGGCGGGCACCACCGAGCCGTCGACGACATGGAGACCCGGGTGGCCGAACACCCGGTGGTAGGGATCGACCACCCCGGTGGCGGGGGACGCTCCGAGGCAGGCCCCGCCGATGATGTGCGCCGTGGTCGGCACGTCGAGGAGCACCTCGTTGACGGCCGACTGCGGGATGCCGTCCATGGCCGTGGCCGCGACCCGGGCCGCCTCGTTGGCGGCCGGGATGTAGCTCGGGGTGGGACTGGTCTCGTCCTGGGAGGAGCGGAGCCGGGTCCCGAAGACGCCCCGCTTCAACACAACCCTCAACCTGTTGTCGAGGCTTTGCATCACCAGCAGGATCACGCTGCGCTCCGCCCAGCGCCGCACCGAGAGGGACCGCAGGAACGTGACGGGATGGCGCAGCACCACGCCGAGGAAGCGAAGCGGCCGGGGGAGGCGGCCGCCGCCGTCGGTGAGGGAGACGCCGAGGAGGCCCATGGCGTTGCTGCCGGCCGGGTACCGCACCGGTTCGATGTGGGTATGCGGCTCGGGATGAATCGAGGAGGTGATGGCGACGCCCTCGGAGTAGTCGACGGCGGTGGAGCGGGCGGTGGCGCCGAGCAGCGCCTCCGAGTTGGTGCGGACGTGGCGCCCGATGCGGTCGGAGAGGCGGGGGAGGCGCCCCTCGTCGCGGAGGCGGAGGAGAAGCCGGGTCGTGCCGAGAGCCCCGGCGGAGACGACGACGTGCTCGGCGGTGAAGCTGCGGCGCCGTTTCCGGAACCAGGCGCCGGGCCGCTGGGTGGCGACCCTGTATCCGCCGGCGATCGCCTCGAGATCGACCGCCTCCTGCTCGGGATGCACCACTGCCCCGTTGCGTTCGGCGAGATACAGGTAGTTGCGGTCGAGGGTGTTCTTGGCGTCGTAGCGGCACCCCACCATGCACCCGCCGCACTCGATGCAGCCGGTGCGGGCAGGGCCGGCGCCCCCGAAGAACGGATCGGCCGCGGTCGCGCCGCGGTTCCCGTAGTAGACCCCGACCGGGGCCGCCCGGTAGGTGTCGGAGACGCCGAAGTGGGCGGCGATGCGCTGCATCACACGGTCGGCCGGTGTCTCGTGGGGCTGAGGGACGACGCCGAGCATGCGCTTTGCCTGGTCGTAGTAGGGGGCGAGCTCGGTGCGCCAATCGGTGATGTCCCGCCACTGCTCGTCCCGGTAGAAGGCGTCGTGGGGTTCGTAGAGGGTGTTGGCGTACACGAGGGACCCGCCGCCGACGCCGGCGCCGGAGAGCACCAGCACGTCGTGGAGCAGGGTGAGGCGCTGGATGCCGCGCATCCCGAGGCGGGGGAACCAGAGGAACCGGCGCAGGTTCCAGTTGGTGGCCGGGTAGTCGTCGGGGCCGAAGCGGCGGCCCGACTCGAGCACCCCCACCCGGTACCCCTTCTCGGTGAGGCGCAGCGCAGTGACGCTGCCGCCGAAGCCGCTGCCGATGACGATCACGTCGTAGTCGAAGCCGGTCATCCGGCCGGATGGTAGGGGAGCGTCCCGTTGCGGTGCCTGCGCCGGAGCGTCAGTTGCAGACGTTGTATCCGAGGTCGAGGGTTGTGCCGTCGGTGAACTCGGCCGTCATCGTGTACCCGTTGCCGTAGGCGTAGTCGACCACGACGATGCCCCAGTGCTGGGCGTCGCGGATCTCCGAGTTGGGGGCGGGAGTCCCGAACGGCGCCAGCGGGGCGCCTCCCGTTCCGGCCACGATCTGGCGGACGCCGGTGGGATCGAACGATCCGGCGGCGTTCATGGGGGCGAACACCTCCAGGTTGTGCTGGTGCCCGTTGAAGACGAGATCGACCCCGCTGTTCGCGGCGAGGGCGAGGATGCTCTG
>JASFUV010000257.1:0-3063 GCA_050050155.1 Acidimicrobiia bacterium
CACACCGGCATGCGATCGACCGCGACGATGATCCCGGAGAAGATGAGGCTGGGGAGCACGATCGCCGGGATGAAGGGGATGACCTGGGCCTCGCTGCGGGCCGCGTTGGAGACCAGGATGCCGAGCGCCATCGAGATCATCGCCAGCAGCCACATGACGAAGAAGATGGAGGCGAGCCGGCCCACCCCGTAGCCGAGGGTGAAGAGCCACTGGAGTTCAGCGAGCACCAGCAGCGACAGCACCGTGGCGAGCGTGGTGTAGGCGAGCAGGTAGCCGCTGATGATCTCGCTGCGGCGGTAGCCGTTGATGAACATCCGCTCCATCGTCTCGGCGGTGCGTTCCCGCACCAGGACGAGGGCGGTGAGGATGAAGGTGGCGAAATGGATGATGAAGCAGCCGAACGGCACCGCGAACGGGGTCACGTCGAACAACGGGGTGTCGGCCGCATCGAACAGGGTCTTGGTGAAGAACACGATTCCGAGCGGCGCCACCAGCATCAGCACCACGAACCGGCGGTCGCGGGCCAGCTGGCGCAGCACCCGGGCGGCGACGGCGGCGGTGCGGCTAGCCGTCATGGCCGTCGCCCTCCTCGTGCTCGATCAGCGCCAGGACCGCGTCCTCCAGGGTCTGGCCCTCGATCTCGATCCGGGTCACCGCAGGATCGAGGCGCCAGCGGCGCAGGAGCCGCGGGACCTCATCGGGATAGTCGATGACGTCGTGCCGGTGCGGTGTCGCACCGGTCCAGAGCGTGACGGTGGCGCGGCCCTTGGTGAGGATGGACTGCGGGGCCTCCTCGGTGAGGACCGTGCCGGCGCGGAGGACGGCGACCCGGTCGCAGTGGACCACCTCGTCCATCTGATGTGTGCTGATGAGGAGGGTGACGCCGCGGGCGGTGAGGTCGCGGAACCGTCGCCAGAAGGCGTGGCGCAGTTCGGGGTCGACGCCGGCGGTCGGTTCGTCGAGGAGCAGCACTCGCGGCTGGTGAACCAGCGTCGCCGCCAGGGAGACCCGCTGCCGCATTCCCCCCGAGAGGGTGCGCACCAGGTCGTCGCCGCGATCGACCAGGTCGATGAACTCGAGACTGCGCCGCACTGCGGCACCAACGTCGTCGAGGAGGTGGCCGCGGGCGAAGAAGGCGACGTTCTCGGCGGCGGTGAGGTCCTCGTAGAGGACGGGCGCCTGCGGCATGTAGCCGATCTGGGAGCGGACCCGGCGCCGGTCGGCGGCCAGATCGGCGCCCAGCACCTCGATGTCACCCTCGTCCGGGGCCAGCGCCCCGACGAGGAGGCGCATCAGGGTGGTCTTCCCTGCCCCGTTGGGGCCGACGACGCCGTAGACCGACCCAGCAGGGATGGTGAGGTCGACCCCGTCGAGGGCGGTGACACGGCCGTACCGCTTGGTGATCCCGTGCAGCCTGACGGCCAGATCCATGAGAGGGAGTGTTGCCGTTCCGTCGGTGGGCATCAACTCGAAGGGTGATCCCAGCAGCGGCGGCAAACGGCCGCCCGGCGGCTCAGGTCGAGCCGCCGGGGGACCCGCTTGCTGTCCCCGAACTCAGAGTTGGAATGCCTCCGAGGGTTGTGGACCCACGTAGTCAGAGTCGGGGCGGATGATCCGATTGCCATCCATCTGTTCGAGCATGTGCGCCGTCCAACCGATGCTGCGGCTGATGGCGAAGCACGCCGGGAACAACGTTTCGGGGATGCCGACCAGATGGAGCACGACGCCGGCGTAGTACTCGACGTTGGTGCGGAGCTCCCGCTCCGGCCGGTGGGCGTGGAGCGCCTCGAGGATGGTCTTCTCGACCTGGACGGCGAGGTCGACGAGCGGATCGTCGAATCCTTCCGCCACGCCGCGCAGCATCGCCGAGCGCGGATCCTCGGTGCGGTAGACGCGATGCCCGAAACCCATGATGCGATCGCCGCGAGCCAGCGACGCCTGCACCCAGGCGTCGGCCCGGTCGGGACTGCCGATCTCCTGCAGCATGCGGAGGCAGTGCGAGGGCGCCCCGCCGTGGAGCGGCCCGGAGAGGGCGCCGGTGCCCGCAGTGAGCCCGGCGCCGAGGTCGGCGCCGGTGGAGGTGACGACCCGGGTGGCGAACGTGGAGGCGTTGAAGCCGTGGTCGATCGTGAGGATGAGGTACTGCTCGAAGGCCCGGGCGCTGCGGGGATCGGGGGCGACGCCGTGCAGCATGTGGAGGAAATCCTCGGCGAGGCTTGCGGCGGGATCGGGAGCCACCGGCGCCAGGCCGTTGCGGGCCCGCCATCCGGCGGCGACGATCGTGGGCATGACGGCGGCGAGCCGGGTCGCCTGCGCCGCCACCTCGGCGGGGGGCTGGCCGAGCCACGGGGTGAGGCCGAGGTGCTGGGCGACGAGGGAGACCGCGGTACGGACCCACGACAGCGCAAGGATGTCGTCGCCGACGCGGGCAACGTCGCCGACGAGGGCGACGAGGTCGTCGGGCAGGGCGCGCAGCTCGCCGAGATGGTGACGGAATTCGGCCGCCTGCTGCGGCGAGGGGAGGGCTCCGTGGTGGAGGAGGTACCAGACGTCCTCGAGGGTTCTGGTCTCGGCGAGGTCGGGGGCCGAGTACTGGCGGTAGTGGAAGAAGCCTTCCTTGCCGCGGACACCGCCGATGGCGGTGTCCGCGACGACGACGCCCGCGAGCCCGGGCGGCGTCCGCATCGTCCCGTTGTCCATGTCCGCCCTCCTTGCCCGTATCGAGAGCCAATATTGACTCATAGGGCGATAGAGATCAATATTGACTGATCAACATGGCAGTCCTGATCTCGACCGAGGAGACGGCCCGGTTGCTCGGCGTCAAGCCGGCGACCGTCTACGCCTATGTGAGCCGCGGTCTCCTGACCCCGGCGGAGCGACACGGCGGCAAGGGCAGCTGGTTCGCCCGCGACGACGTCGTCGACTTCCGCGCCACCCACTCGCGCGGGCACCAGCCCCCCGCCATGCGGGTCGACTCCGGCATCACCCTGGTCGAGGCGACGGGGCCCTCCTACCGGGGGTACGACGTGATCGAGCTCGCGACATGGGCCAGCTGCGAGCAGG
>JASFUV010000258.1:0-3059 GCA_050050155.1 Acidimicrobiia bacterium
AGGGTCCGGTACCGGCGAAGGGACGGTGCGAGATGGTGAGCACCGACCTCCCCTCCAACTCCTGCAGCGTCCGCGGCAACACCGCGGCGGCGGTCGCCGCGTCGAGGAAGGCGCCCGGTTCGTCCAGCACCACGACCCCGTGGCCGGAGAGCAACGCCCGGGCCAGGCCGATCCGCTGCGCCTCCCCGCCGCTGACGGCGGCGCCGCCCTTCCCGACCCGGGTGTCGAGCCCGTCCCGGCTGGCGGCGACCCAGTCGCCGAGCCCCACCACGCCGAGCACCTCGAGCAGCCGGTCGTCCCCGGCGTCGGGGGAGGCGATGAGCAGGTTCTGGCGGATGGTGGAGTCCGCCAGCCACGGGGTCTGCTCGATCCAGGTGACCCGCGCCCGGACGTCGTCGCCGGCGACGTTGCCGGTGTCGACGCCGCCGAGACGGTAGACGCCGTGGGTGGGGTCGAGGAAGGCGACGAGGACGGCGGCGACGGTCGACTTGCCGACCCCACTCGGTCCGGTGAGGGTGAGGCGGCCTCCCGGCGTGAGGTCGAAGGTCACGCCGGCGAAGGCGTCGTCCTCCTGGCCCGGCCAGCGGGCCGCGGCGCCGGCGAGCGCCACCGGCACCACGCCCGGCGGCAGCGGCGCCGTCTCGCGAGGAGGCTCGGTCGCGGCGACGTCGAGGATGGCGGCGGTGCGGGACGCCGCAGTCGTGACATGCGGAGCGCCGGACGCGGCGTCGACGAGGGAAGCCGCCAGCTCGACCACGTTGAGCGGCCAGATGACGAGCAGTCCCAGCGCCGGACCGATCACGGCGGGAGACGCCGGAGCCGCCACCACGGCCGCCAGGGCCGCGGTCGCCACCGGCGCCACGGCACTGGCGCCGGCCCATCCCGCCCGGAGCCGTCCCCGGCGGCGCTCCAGCCGGTCGACCTCGGCGGCGGCGGTTGCGATCCGCTCCCGTTCCCGCGCCACCAGGCGGTGCCCCACCAGGGCGTCCACGTGCTCGCAGAACGCCAGCACGGAGGAGCCGACCGCACTGCGGGCGACGGCGAGGCGGCGCGCCGCGTGCAGCTCGGACCGGGCCGCCAGCAGGGGAACCACGATGCCCATGAGCACCACGCCGCCGGCCAGCGCCGCCCCGGCCGCCGGGTCGATGAAGAGGGCGACGAGGGCCGCCCCCAGCCCGGTGAGGAGGATCGAGGCCGCCGGAACCAGCAGCCGGGCAAACAGATCGACGAGCTGGTCGACGTCCTGGACGACGCGGCGCGCCACGTCGCCCCGGCCCCACCCTGCGACGCCGCCGGGGGCGATCTGGCCGATCCGGGCGACGACGTCCGCCCGCAGCCGGGCGACGATCCGCAGCGCGGTGTCGTGGGTGGCGATCCGCTCCGCGTACCGGAAGAACCCCTTGCCGATGCCGAAGGTGCGCACCGCGGTCACCGCCACGGTGAGGGCGGCCAGCTCGGGCCGCTCGCTGGCTCGCAACACGAGCCAGGCGGCGACCCCGGCAAGGCCGACGGAGCTGACCTCGGCCAGGGTGCCGAGCCCGACGGCGGTGGCGAGGCGCCGCCCCATGCCCCGGGCGCCGGCCAGGACCCGGCGGATGGCGGCCCCGGGCGGCACCTCGCGCCCAACGACGGGACGGTGGGCCGCGGTCCCGATGGCCCGCACCGCGGTGTCGTCGGCGAGATCCATCGCCGCGACGCGGCGGTCGTCCTGGCCGCCGCTGAGGTCGATCACCGCAGTGGCCCGCCCGGCAAGCGCCGCATCGTGGGTGGCGACCACCACCGCGGCCCCGTCGCGGCCGGCCAGCTCGGCGAGGAGGTCGCGCACCACCCCGGCCGCGTCCTCGTCGAGATGGGCGGTGGGCTCGTCGGCGACCACGATCGAGGCCCGTCCGGTGCGCACCGCCACCACCGCTCTGGCCACTTCGACCCGCCGCAGCTGGCCTCCCGAGAGGCGATCGGCAGGCGAGGCGGCGTACGGGGTGAGGCCGAGCCGCTCCAGGGTGGCGGAGACGAGTGCCTCGGCGGCGTCCGGCATCTCGTCGCGCACGGTGGCGGCAAGGGCGACGGGGCGCTGCCGGATCACCGCGATCCGGTCGGCCCAGGCATCGGGATCGAGATCGGAGAGGGGAACGTCGCCGGCGTGCACGGTGCCGGCGGTGGGCGCCAGCCTGCCGCGCACCACGTCGAGCAGCGTCGTCTTGCCCGACCCGCTGCGGCCGACCACCGCCGCCATCTCGCCGGGAACCAGGTCGAGGTCGACCGGGTCGGTGGTGGCGCCCCGTTCGTCCCGCACGACTTGCACGCCTCGCAGGGTTACGCCCCCCGGCGGCGGGGTGTGGGTCCCGGAGGGGAGCGTGGGGCGCTCCAGCAGCTCGGTGACCTCCACCGAGGCGTCGCTCCCCATCTGGGAGGCGTGGAAGGCGGCGCCGACTCGGCGCAGCGGCAGGTAGCACTCGGGGGCGAGCAGCAGCACGACGAGGCCGGTGCCGAGGTCGAGGCTCCCGCCGGCGAGGCGGAGCCCGATCGAGACCGCGACGATCGCAACCGAAAGGGTGGCGATCAGCTCGAGGGCGAACGCCGACAGGAAGGCGACCCGGAGCGTTCCCATCGTCACCGTCCGGTAGCGATCCGACACCTCGTGCACGGCCTCGGTGGCGGGCGTGACCCGGCCGAAGAGGCGCAGGGTCGGGATGCCCTCCAGCACATCGAGGAAGTGGCCGGAGAGGCGCTGCAGCGTCGCCCAGCGCCGCTGGGTCCGTTGCGCGGTGAGGGTCCCGATCAGGATCATGAAGACGGGGATGAGCGGGACCGTGACCGCCACGATGATCGCCGACACCACGTCGGCGGCCGCGATGCGGACCCAGGCCGCCACCGGCACGATGGCGGCCGCCGCCAGTGCCGGGAGGTAGGAGCGGACGTAGGGCTCCATCTCGTCGATCCCGGTGGTGGCCGTTGTGGCCCGCCGGGCGGCGAGGCCGGCCGCGGCGGGCGCCGCGTCCCGGGTGGCGTGGTCGAGGAGGGCGTCGCGCAAGGTGGCGCGGGTCGCCTCCATGGTGCGG
>JASFUV010000259.1:0-3041 GCA_050050155.1 Acidimicrobiia bacterium
TCAACCTCACCATGACGTCGGCAGACGTGATCCACAGCTTCTGGGTCCCGTCGCTGGCAGGGAAACGGGACCTCGTCCCCGGTCGCATCACCAACCTCACCCTCGAGGCCGACGAGCCCACCCCGCCGGGAGAACCCCTCCCCGGCCAGTGCGCCGAGTTCTGCGGCCTCTCCCACGCCGACATGCGCTTCAAGGTCTTCGTCGAGACCGATGAGGGATTCCAAGCCTGGGCCGACGCCCAGCTGGCGCCGGCCACGGTCCCCACCGACGCCCCCGCCACGACCGGCTGGGAGGTCTTCACCACCACCTGCACCGCCTGCCATCGCGCCACCCTCGACCAGGACGGCACCGTGAGCGTGGTCGGCGTCGAGCGTCGCATCGACGTGCGCGGCGAGAGCTTCCTCGCCTCCCTCGCCCCCGACCTCACCCACTTCGGGTCCCGCACCACCTTCGCCGGCAGCATCTTCGACAACACCCCCGAGCACGTCGCCACCTGGCTCGCCGATCCTCCGGCCGTCAAGCCGATGAACCCCGATCGCAACGACCTCACCGTGGCCCGGGTCCTCGGCATGCCCAACTTCGGGCTCGACGCGTCACAGATCGAAGGATTGACGGCCATGTTGGAGGGCTGGAAATGACGGCGAGAGAGGGTGATCCGGCGTGACGATCACCGCCGACCAGGAGCTGCTGCCCCGCACCGGTCCCACCGGGATCTGGAGCTGGATCACGACCGTCGACCACAAGCGGATCGGCATCATGTACGCCGTCACCGCCTTCGCGGCGTTCTTCATCGCCGGTCTCGAGGCGCTCCTCATTCGGGTCCAGCTCATCGGCCCCAACCAGGACTTCCTCAGCGCCGACGCCTACAACCAGCTCTTCACGATGCACGGGCTCACCATGGTCTTCGGGGTGGTGATGCCCATCGGGGCCGCCTTCATGAACTACCTGCTCCCGATCATGATCGGCGCCCGCGACGTCGCCTTCCCGCGCCTCAACGCCTTCAGCTATTGGCTGTTCGCCTTCAGCATCGTGCTGATGATGTCGTCGTTCGTGCTCGGCGGGGCTCCGGACGGCGGCTGGTTCGGCTACGCACCGCTGTCCACCGAGCTGCGGGAGGTGGTCCGCATGGACTTCTTCTCGGTGGGAGCGCAGCTCCTCGGCATCGCCTCGATCGCGGCGTCGGTCAACTTCATCACCACCATCTTCACGATGCGGGCCCCCGGCATGACGATGCTGCGGATGCCGGTGTTCGTGTGGATGACGCTGGTGACCTCGTTCCTGCTCGTGTTCTCCCTCCCCATCTTCGGCGTCGGCCTCTTCCAGCTCTTCTTCGACCGCAACCTCGGCGCCCACTTCTTCTCCTCGGGCGGTGATCCGCTGCTGTGGCAGCACATGTTCTGGCTCTTCGGCCATCCCGAGGTCTACGTGCTGATCCTGCCCGCAATGGGCATCGTGTCGGAGGTCCTCCCCACGTTCGCCCGCAAGCCCCTGTTCGGGTACCCGTTCGTCGTGTTCTCCGGCATCGCCATCGGCTTCATGGGGTTTGGGGTGTGGGTCCACCACATGTACACCGCCGGGCTCGGGCCGCTCGCCGAGGCCGGATTCGGGGTCGCGACGCTGATGATCGCGGTCCCCACCGGGGTCAAGATCTTCAACTGGATCGGCACCATCTGGGGCGGCCGGGTTCGGTTCGAACCGCCGATGCTGTTCGCCATCGGGTTCATCGCCATGTTCGTCATCGGCGGCCTCTCCGGCGTCACCCACTCGGTGGTGCCGGCCGACACCCAGCAGCACGACACCTACTACGTCGTCGGCCACTTCCACTATGTGCTGTTCGGTGGCGCCATCTTCGGGTTCGTCGCCGGCGCCTACTACTGGTTTCCGAAGTGGACCGGCCGCATGCTCAACCGCGCCCTTGGCCTCTGGCACTTCTGGCTGATGCTGATCGGCTTCAACCTCACGTTCGCCCCGATGCACATCCTCGGCCTCAACGGCATGCCGCGGCGCACCTACACCTACCCCGACGGTCTCGGGTGGGCGTTCTGGAACGCCATCGCCTCGATCGGGGCGTTCATCATCGGGATCTCGTTCCTGGTCTTCTTGTTCAACGTGGTGCGCAGCGCCCGCCGCGGCGCCATCGCCGGCGCCGATCCGTGGGACGGCCGCACCCTCGAATGGTCGATCCCGTCGCCGCCGCCGGTGTACAACTACGACGAGATCCCCCACGTCACCGCCCTCGACGACTACTGGCACCAGAAATACACCACCGACGAGGAAGGGAGATCGGTGCGCCGCGCCGACGCGCCCGCGCCCGCCGTCGCCACCGCCGAGCACGACGTTCACATGCCGTCGCCGTCCTTCTACCCGTTCGTGGCGGCGGCCGGCCTGGTGACGATGGGCTACGGCTTCGTGTTCCTGCCTGGCGGGCTGATCGCCGCCGGGATCGGCGCCCTCATCACGTTGTGGGGTGTCTTCGGCTGGTCCCTCGAACCCATCGACGGGGAGGAGGCGACATGAGCGTCGGCGAGATCATGACCGATGCGATCCCGCCCGATGCCGGCCACCACGACGTGTCCGCGATCCGCAAGGTGGCGGTGTGGGTGTTCCTCGCCTCCGAGTGCATGTTCTTCGGGGCGATGATCTCGACGTTCTTGCTCTACCGGAGCAGCGGTGGCGACGGGCCCGGCGCCGAGATCTTCAACATCGGCTTCACCTCCGCCAGCTCATTCGTGCTGCTGATGAGCTCGTTGACGATGGTGCTCGCCCACCACGCCTACGAGCGCCGGGACCTGCGCCAGACGCGGGTGTGGCTCACCGGCACCGCCCTGCTCGGCATCACGTTCCTCTCCGGCCAGATCTTCGAGTTCACCGAGTTCGTCCACGGCGGGCTCACCGTGTCGAGCAGCCCCTTCGGCTCCGCCTTCTACATGCTGACCGGATTCCACGGCGCCCACGTCGCGATCGGGGTGCTGATGCTGCTCGCCATGGTGTTCCTGCTGCCCGAGGGACGACTCCACCGCCGCCGCGGACTCAACGTCGAG
>JASFUV010000260.1:0-3033 GCA_050050155.1 Acidimicrobiia bacterium
TTCCACGTGGGCCCACCCCCCGCAGCCGTTCTCGCGGTCCACGAGGTGGTGCGGCAGGCGCAGGAGGCCGGGGTCGCCGCCGTGGCGCCCGGCGTGGCGGCCGAGGAAATCGACCGAGCCGCCCGCGACGTGATCGAGGACGCCGGGTACGGGGACGCCTTCATCCATCGCACCGGGCATGGGATCGGGCTCGAAGTCCACGAGGAGCCGTACCTCGTCGCCGGCAACGACCAGATCCTCGACACCGGCATGGCGTTCTCCGTCGAACCCGGGATCTACCTTCCGGGGTCGTTCGGGATCCGCATCGAGGACATCGTGGTGGTGGGCGACGCGGGGGCGGAACGGCTCAACGAATCACGGCGCGACCTCGGGATCGTCGCCTGAGGGCAGGCTCACTACGCTGGCCCTGCAACCCGGGAGGAACACATGACGGACACCATCGAACAACTTGCGGTCGACACGGTCAGGGTGCTCTCCATCGACGCCGTGCAGAAGGCCAATTCAGGCCATCCCGGGGCCCCGATGGGGATGGCGGATCTCGCCGTCGTCCTCTGGACCAAATTCCTCACCGTGGACCCGGAACACCCCGAGTGGCACGACAGGGATCGCTTCGTGCTCTCCAACGGGCACGCATCCATGCTGCTCTACTCGCTGCTCCATCTCGCCGGCTTCCCGATCACCGTCGACGACATCGCCAACTTCCGGCAGTGGGGCTCTGCCACCCCCGGGCACCCGGAACGTGACCCGGCCCGTGGCATCGAGACCACGACCGGGCCGCTCGGGCAGGGGTTCGCAACCGGCATCGGCATGGCGATCGCCGAGGAGCACCTGCGGGCAAGGTTCGGCTCCGAGCTCGTCGACCATCACACCTACGCACTCGTCTCCGACGGCGACCTGATGGAGGGCGTGGCCTCGGAGGCGGCGTCCCTCGCCGGGCACCTCGGGCTCGGGAAGCTCGTCTACCTGTACGACGACAACGACATCACCCTGGTCGGCCCGACGTCCCTGGCGTTCAGCGAGGACGTGCCGCAGCGGTTCACCTCGTATGGATGGCACACGCTGACCGTCGACGGTCACGACCGGCCGGCGGTGGAGGAGGCGCTGCGGACGGCGCTCGCGGAGGAGGATCGCCCCTCGCTCATCTCGTGCAAGACCCACATCGGGTACGGAAGCCCGGCCAAGCAGGACACCGCCGCCGCCCACGGCTCGCCGCTGGGCGAGGAAGAGGTGGCCAAGGTGAAGGAGCTGATGGGGTGGACGTCCCCGCCGTTCCAGGTTCCCCCCGAGGTGACGGAGTTCTTCTCGAAGGCCATGGATCGGGGGCGGCAGGCCCGCAGCGAGTGGGAACGCCGCTTCCAGATGGTCATGGGCGACCGGCCCGACCTCGCCGCGGCGTGGGCCACCCACTTCGATCCCGACCCTGTGCAGCTCGCGGTGCCCGAAGGCGAGCCGGGCGCGAAAGCGGCGACCCGCTCGCTCGCCGGCAAGGTGCTCAACGCGCTCGCGGTCGAGCGTCTCGACGTGGTCGGCGGCGCCGCCGACCTCGCCAGCTCCACGAACACGCTCATCAAGGACTCTCCCGACTTCAGCCGCGACGATCGCGGCGGCCGCAACCTCCGTTTCGGGGTGCGGGAGCACGCCATGGGCGCCGTCGTCAACGGGATCACGGTGCACGGCGGGTTGCGTGGCTACGGGGCCACCTTCCTCACCTTCAGCGACTACATGCGGGGCGCGGTGCGGCTCGGCGCGCTCATGGAGGCGCCCAGCGTGTGGGTGTGGACGCACGACTCGGTCTTCCTCGGCGAGGACGGGCCGACCCACCAGCCGGTGGAGCACGTTGCCGCCCTGCGCGCCATTCCCGGACTGTGGGTGATCCGCCCCGGGAACGCGGCCGAGACCGCAGGCGCCTGGGAGGTGGCCATCAACCGTGCCGACGGGCCCACCGCCCTCATCCTGACCCGGCAGGGGATCCCGCACGGCCCGGCCGAGCGGGCACCCGTCGCTCGCGGCGGGTATGTGGCGCGGCCCGGCGACGACGCGGTGCTGGTCGCCACCGGCTCCGAGTTGTGGGTGGCGCTCGAGGCGGCCGAGCTGCTCGCCGCTTCGGGGCGTTCGGTGCGGGTCGTGTCCCTCCCGTGCTTCGAGGCGTTCTTCGCCCAGGACGAGGCCTACCGTCGGGACGTCCTCGGTGACGGTCTTCCGATCGCGTCGCTGGAGGCCGGCGTCACCTTCGGGTGGGCCGCCATCACCGGCGCCGACGGTCTCCGGCTCGGCATCGACCACTTCGGGGCCTCGGCGCCCGCCGGCGTCCTCGCCGACCGGTTCGGGTTCACCCCCGAGAAGGTGGCGGCGCGCCTGGAGGAGTGGCTGGCGTGATCCGGTCGAGTCGGTGAGCGACGTGCCGGGCGTGGTCCCGGCCGGTCTCGAACTGACGCCGGCACTGGTGCTGGCGATGTGGACCGCCGGGATGGCGGCCCTCGCCGCCCTTGTCGCCTGGTGGCGCATCGTGGGGCCCGGTTTCGGCTGGTTGATGGCGGCGGTGATCCTGCTCTTCGGGGCCGGCCTGGCGGCCGCGACGGACGATCGCCGGGTCGTCGTGGCGCTCCTGCTCGTGACTGCGGCCGGTGTGGCGGCGCGGCGTCCCCTGGTGACGGCGGGGTGTTTCCTGGCGGGGGCGCTGGTGTTGGGGGCGGTGGCCGCCGCCGACTCGCCGTTGGTGCCGGTGATGACCGGTGCGCTGTTCCTGGGAGGGGTCACCGTCGAGATGGTGCTGGGCCACTGGTACCTGGTCGATCCCCGCCTTCCCCGCTGGGCGCTCCAGGTGCTCGCGGCCGTCGGGGGGGCCGGGCTGGCGGCGGAGACCGTGGTACTGGTGACGGCGGGGGCGCTCGGGTCGGCCCAGACGGGCACCGTGTGGGCGTTCGCGGCGTTGACGGCGACCACCGGGCTGCTGGTGGTCGCGGTGTCGTTCTCGTTGCGCGAGCGCGGCTACGCAGGGGTGATGGCCGCCACCGGGCTCAGCTATCTCGCGGT
>JASFUV010000261.1:0-3004 GCA_050050155.1 Acidimicrobiia bacterium
GGCCGACTCCTCCACCGTCACCTTCGACGTCGCCGGCATGACCTGCGCCTCGTGCGCCCTGCGGATCGAGCGCGTCCTCGGCAAGCAGGACGGCGTCTCCGACGCCGTCGTCAACTTCGCCGGCCAGGAAGCCCGTGCCGTCGTGGACGGCACCGTCGACATCGCGGCGCTGCGTGACGCCGTCGCCCGCATCGGCTACGACGTCACGGTGGTGGAGGAAGGCCAGGAGCGGGAGCGGCCCACCGAGCGCTACGCCCGCGAGGTCGTCGTCCAGCGCCGCACCTTCCTCCTCGCCGCCCTCCTCACCGCCCCGGTGATGGTGCTGTCGATGCTGCTCGACGAGACCACCGCCACCCGCGTCTGGCAGGCGGTGCTCTCGACGGTGGTGGTGTTCGTGTTCGGGGCCCAGTTCCACCGCATCGCCCTCAAACGGCTCCGCAATCTCGACGCCACCATGGACACCCTCATCTCGGTCGGCTCGCTGGCGGCGTGGAGCTACTCGACGTGGGCGCTGTTCACCGACCATCCCATCTTCTTCGAGACCGCGGCGATGATCGTCACCCTCATCCTGCTCGGCCGTTTCTTCGAAGCCCGGGCCAAGGGACGAGCCTCCCATGCCATCACCAAGCTGGTCGAACTCGGCGCCAAGCAGGCCAGGGTGATCCGAAACGACGGCGAAGTGATGGTCGACGTCCTCGACCTGCGGCCCGGAGAGACGATGATCGTGCTCCCCGGCGAGAAGATTCCCACCGACGGCATCGTTCGCGCCGGCCGCTCCTCGATCGACGAGAGCATGCTCACCGGAGAGTCGCTCCCGGTGGGCCGCGGCACCGGCGACGAGGTCTTCGGCGCCACCGTCAACCAGGAGGGCCGCCTCGAGGTCGAGGTCACCAACGTCGGCCCCAACACCGCCCTCGCCCAGATCGTGCGCCTGGTGGAGGACGCCCAGGCCACCAAGGCGCCGGTGCAGAAACTGGCCGACACCATCGCCGGGGTGTTCGTCCCCACCGTCATCGCCATCGCCCTCGTCGTGTTCACCGGATGGCTCCTCGCCACCGGAGAGATCGCCACCGCCACTCGCAACGGCGTGGCGGTGCTCATCATCGCCTGCCCCTGCGCCCTCGGCCTCGCCACCCCCACCGCCATCATGGTGGGCAGCGGCCGCGGCGCCGAACTCGGCGTCCTGTTCAAGAACGCCGACGTGTTCGAGCGGGCCCGCGACGTCGACACCGTGATGTTCGACAAGACCGGCACCCTCACCCGGGGCGCCATGACCCTCACCGACGTCACCTGCGACGGCGACGAGGACCGCTTCCTCTCCCTGGTGGGCGGGATCGAGGCCGCCAGCGGCCATCCCGTCGGGGTGGGAGTGGCCCTCGGGGTCGAGGAGCGCAGCATCGCGCTGGCAACCCCTGGCGAGGTGGCGTCGATCGCGGGGCGGGGCGTCGCCGGCACCGTCGACGGCATCGAGATCGCGGTCGGCAGCCCCACCCTCATGGCGGAGCGCGGCCACCAGGTCCCCGCGCATCTCCTCAACGCCCTCGCCCGCTACGAGCAGGAGGGCAAGACCGCCTTCCTCGCCGGCTGGGAGGGCAAGGCCCGCGGCGTGCTCGCCGTCGCCGACACGGTGCGGCCCACCGCCGCCGCCACCGTCGCCGCCCTCGGTGAGCTCGGCGCCGACACGGTGATGCTCACCGGCGACAACCGCACCACGGCCGGCGCCATCGGCAGCCAGGTCGGGATCTCCCGGGTGGTGGCCGAGGTGCTGCCCGGCGACAAGTCCGCCGAGGTCGCCCGACTCCAGCAGGAGGGCAAGACGGTGGCCTTCGTCGGCGACGGCATCAACGACGCACCCGCCCTCACCCAGGCCGACCTGGGGATGGCGGTCGGGACCGGCACCGACGTCGCCATCGAAGCCGGCGACATCGTGCTCATGTCGGGCGACCCGAAGCTGGCGGCGACCTCGCTAAGGCTGGCCCGCGCCACCTTCGGGACGATCCGCCAGAACCTGTTCTGGGCCTTCTTCTACAACTCGGCGGCGATCCCCCTCGCCGCCGCCGGACTGCTCAACCCGATGCTGGCGGCCGGCGCCATGGCGTTCTCCAGCGTCTCGGTGGTGACGAACTCGCTCCGGCTGCGCCGCTTCGCCGGCTGAGGTCACGAAGCCCACTCACCTCCCGCGCAGAACAGGTGCAGCGAGGCATGGCACGACGAGCGACTCCCCGGTTGGGTGTCGGGTCAGGGCTCGATGTCAGACCCGGGCACCCGTAGGTCGGCTCCAACCGTGATGGCGGCGGCGCCGTTGCGGTTCGTCTCTATGGTGAAGGGCGGCGACGGCAACAGGCCCCGCGACAACGCAACCACGTAGACTCGCGGCATGTAGTTGAGTTGGCACACCCGAGGCGGGCCCGTCCCGATCGTGGGATCCACCACCACCAGCTCGACGATGTCGTCGGTGACCTCGACACCATCCAACCGGGTGTCCGGGCAATCGGCCGAGTAGCCGACCTCAAAGGCGACCACGATCTCGGAGCCGAAGTCGACCGCCGGCAAGCGCTCTGTCGTGTCGAGTGTGCTCCACAGCTCATCCAGTGCTGTGCGAGAGGCGACGATTCGAGACTCCACTCCGATCGACCGGTCGTATTCGGCCAGGTACCGCCATTCGTCGTCATCCGCCGACTGCGGCCCTTCCGTGTCCTTCTCTTCGGGGAGGAGACCCAGAGTCTGGGACGACGTCGGGGGGCTCACTCGCTCAGCCACATCACCGCCCGGCCCATCGGTCCTCGAGAACCAGAGCAGGAGCCCACCGGCCACCAGCACGACGACCGCGGCGACAACGGCTGGCCTCCACCGCGGCCTCGTCGCCCGGGGGGTGGGGGGAATCGCCACTCCGTCGAGCTTCGCGTTGAGACGCGCTCCGGCGCGATCGAGTCGTTCGTCGAGACTCATTTCTCGCTCCCTTCATACGGCAGCAGCCGCCTCGAGAGCGCCCGCCGGCCTCGGT
>JASFUV010000262.1:0-3004 GCA_050050155.1 Acidimicrobiia bacterium
CCCGCCGCCTCCCCCTGTACGAGACAGAGCGATACGTCGAAGTCGGGGGGGCCGCCGCCCACCGCACCAACGGTTCGAAACTGACCGTGGTGCCCTATTCGCCGCTCGAACCCGCCGGCGCCTTCCCGCTCTTCCTCCCCCCGTCCCCACCAACGGAACGAGTGAAGGTGCACAACATCCCCGACCACGATGTCGCCATCGAGATGGGTGCCGAGGTGACGTCGGCGGATGGACACCACCTCGGCAAGGTGGGCAAGGTCCTCACCGCGCACGAGACGGTCACCGGATTCGTGGTCGATCGAGGCATGCTTCCCAGAGAGGAGCGAGCCATCCCGGCGTCCTGGATCCGCTCGTTCGAGGAGGGGGAAGTCCATCTCGGCGTCGATGCAGGGACCGTCGAACGTCTCCCCGCCTATCGCACCTGACAGGGGACCACAACTGAAACAGGCCCCACCGGGCCGGACCACCTCTCCCCCGAGGCGTATCATCGAGTGATCGACTACGGGAAACGAGATTGGTCTCGGCTCCCGGGCTCCCAACGAAAGAAGGAAGAAGATGGCCGAAACGGTCACATTCGAAGAGCCCCCCATTGCCAAGACGGTGTTCGCCTCCTCCAAAGTCGCCTGGATCTGGCTGATCGTGCGTCTCTGGGTCGGCTGGGAGTGGTTCTCCGCCGGATGGGAGAAGGTCTTCGGCGGAGCCATCACCTGGAAGGTGTGGGATTGGGGCAACGCCGCCTACTCCCTCACCGGCACCGGGAACATCGGCTGGGTCCGCTCCGGCACCGTCGTCGCCGCCGACGGCACCGAGACGGTTCGCGGTGTCGGGGACGCCGTCGCCGGATTCGCCGCCGGCGCCGTCAACAACTCGCAAGGAGCGCATCCTTCCGTCGCCTTCTCCTGGTACGTCGAGTTCCTCAAGTGGGTCCAGCACACCGCCTATCCCGTCATCGGGCCGGTGGTCGCCATCGCCGAAGTCGTCATCGGGGTGGCGCTCATCGCCGGGGCGTTCGTCGGCATCGCCGCCTTCTTCGGCGCCACGCTCAACTTCTCGTACCTGCTGGCCGGATCGGCCGGCGTCAACCCGGCGATGATCGTCCTCGAGATCCTGCTGGTCCTCGCCTGGCGCAACTCCGGCTGGCTCGGCGCCGACCGGTGGCTGCTCCCCCGCCTCGGGGTGCCCTGGCAACGGGACCGCGCCATGACCGCACCCACCCCAGACGTCTCACCACCTCCCGCCATGTGACACCGTGGCCCAGCCACCGGAGAGCATCTCCACCCGCGCGGGGCGCCTCCGACGCCGGAAACCGCGTTTGGTTTCGGGGGCAGGCGGGTAGCTCTGCCACAGAACGAACGGAGGAGAGGTACGTGATCACGCTCGGATTCCGTACCCTGAGGATCGGCGTCGAGGCCGACGCGTCGCGCAACCTGGGGCGCCGCCACCCGCCCCGGGTGTGCGGATCGCGAAGCGACGGGTCCCCATGACCAGCTTCGCCCTCAGTCTCCCGGCGGATGTCGCAGCCCCGGCCGCGGCTCGCCGCTCCCTCGACACCTTGGCGCTCCCACCGCACTGCCGCCCCGACCTCCTCCTCCTCGTGAGCGAACTGGTGACGAATTCCGTGCGGCACGGAGCCCACCCCGACGGCATCGTCGGGATGCGGATCGACCTCTCCCCCGAACGGATCAGGGTCGAAGTCGAAGACGGGGGAGACGGATTCGTGCCCCCCTCGCCCGGCGAGGACCCGACCGGAGACGGGATGGGGCTGCGGCTGGTGGACACGCTCTCCGACCGTTGGGGCGTCACCCCCGTCCCGGCGACGGTGGTCTGGTTCGAGGTGGACCTGGGTCCGGCGTGACCCTCCGCCGGGTGGTCAGTCGCCTGCCATTGCCTCCGGATCGATGAGGCGTCGCAGGGCCCCGATCGACCGGGCCAGCAGCCGGGACACGTGCATCTGCGACACGCCGACCCGCTCCGCGATCTCCGATTGACTGAGATCCTCGAAGAAGCGCAGATAGATGATGCGGCGCTCCCGATCCGGCAGGTGATCCATCACCAGGGACACGTCCGCCCACTCCGGGGCGCTCATCAGCCGGTCGTCGTGGGAGGGGAGGGCGTCCTTGAGTTGGAGCCCCTCCTTGCCCGCCACCGGTGCCTCCAACGAGACCGCATCCAACGAACGGCGGGCGAGTAGCGCCTGACCGACCTCGCCCGGATCGGCGTCGAGCGCCGCGGCGAGTTCTTCCAAGCTGGGTTCTCGGCCCGCCCGTTGGGTGAGATCGGCGGCCATCCGGTTGGCTTCCAGGCCGAGTTCCTGCAGGCCGCGCGGAACTCGCACGGACCAGGTCGAATCCCGCAGGTATCGCTTCAGTTCCCCGTCGATGGTGCGCGCCGCGAACGTGGTGAACTTGACCCCCCGTTCCGGATCGAAGCGGGTGAGCGCGTTGACCAAGCCGACCTGCGCCACCTGCTCCAGATCGTCTCGGCGCAACCCTGATCGGACGAAACGGCGCGAGATGGCGCGCGCCAGACCCCGGTAGCGTTGCGCCAGCTCCTCCTCCGCCCGGGAATCCCCGGCGGCCACCCGCCGGAACAGGTCCTCCTCGCTTTGGGTGTCCTCGAACGGCAGCGCCGCCTCGAACTCCACCTCGATCGCTTCGTCACTCGCCGCCCACCGCACGGTGAGGCGATCGAAGAGCACCCGGGCGAGATCGTCTGGTGGTTCGACCCCGCTCGTGCTGCGCACCTCGAGGCGGAAGCCGGCGGGAGTGCGCCAGATGGAGACGAACAGCGGGCGGCGCCGTTCCCCCACCGCGACCGCGATCAGCTCGCTGAGCAACACCATGAGGTCGGCACGATCGGCGGTGCGGAGATGGGAGGCGAGCTCGGCGGCAGCGCGACGCGCCATCGCCGGCGCCGCCGGCTCGTTGGGAAGCTCCAGGTGCAGCACCTGGGCACCCGGCGCGGTCATTCCATGGAATCCAGCGCCGCGAGGCTCGACGCGACC